>CAZIXL010000838.1:0-1751 GCA_964542885.1 uncultured bacterium | reverse complement strand
GCCGGGCGGGAACAGGGCGAGCTGGGCCTTGGTGCCCCCGATGTCTCCGGCGAGGATCATGTCCGCCGCACTCTAATGTCGGGCCCCGCGCGGCGCCAAGCCCGGCGGGCGGGCGGCGCTTGAAGCCACGCCCGGGGAGCCCCTAACGTGCGGCTCTCGCCGGCCGCACGACCGTCGTTCCCCGAGGACGCCCCGACGTGAACGCCCCGTTGCCCGAACTCTCGCGCGCAGAGCTGCGTCGCTACGGCCGCCACCTGGTGCTGCCCGAAGTCGGGCTCGACGGCCAGCGCCGGCTCAAGGCGGGCAGCGTGCTGCTCGTGGGCGCGGGCGGCCTGGGCTCGCCCGCGGCGCTTTACCTGGCCGCGGCCGGCGTCGGCCGGCTCGGCGTCACCGACTTCGACGCCGTCGACGAGAGCAACCTGCAGCGCCAGGTCGCGCACGGCACCGCCGCGCTCGGCCGCCCGAAGCTCGACTCGCTGCGCGAGCGGATCGCCGACCTGAACCCGCACGTGCGCTTCGAGCCGCACGACCTGCGGCTGGACCGCGACAACGCGCTCGCCGTGCTCGGCGGCTACGACGTGGTGCTGGACGGCAGCGACAACTTCGCCACGCGCTACCTGGTGAACGACGCGTGCGTGCTGCTCGGCAAGCCGAACGTGTACGGCAGCATCCTGCGCTTCGAGGGGCAGGCGAGCGTGTTCGACGCCGCGCACGGGCCCTGCTACCGCTGCCTGTTCCCCTCGCCGCCGCCGCCGGGCGTGGTGCCCAACTGCGCCGAGGCGGGCGTGCTCGGCGTGCTGCCCGGCGTGATCGGCTCGCTCCAGGCGAACGAGGCGATCAAGCTGCTGCTCGGCGCCGGCGAGACGCTGCTCGGGCGGCTGCTTCTCTACGACGCGTGGGCGCTCACGTTCCGCGAGCTCGAAGTGCGCAAGGATCCGGACTGCCCGCTGTGCGGGCGGGCGCCGTCGATCCGCGAGCTGGTGGACTACGAGGAGCTGTGCGGCACCCGCCGCGAGGAGGCGCCCGCGACGGCGCGGCGCGAGCGGCTGTCGGCGCGCGAACTGGCGGAGAAGCGCGTGCGCGGCGACGCGTTCACGCTGCTCGACGTGCGCGAGCCGTACGAGGTCGCGATCGCCGCGCTCGAAGGCGCGACCGTGATCCCGATGGGCGTGCTGCCCGTGCGCGCGCACGAGCTGGACCGCACGCGGCCGGTGGTGGTGTTCTGCCACCACGGCGTGCGCAGCTTCCTCGCGGCGCGCTGGCTGCGCGAGAACGGCTTCGACGACGTGCTGGACCTGGAGGGCGGCATCGAGGCGTGGTCGCACGAGGTCGACCCCGCCGTGCCCCGCTACTAGAGGTCAGGAGGACGCACCGTGTTCCCGACGATCGGATCCCGCACCCGCGCGGTGGCCGCGCTCGTGCTGCTCGCAGCGCTCGCCACCGGCTGCTCGACGAACCCGGCCACCGGCAAGCGCGAGTTCCTGCTGGTGAGCGCCGACCAGGAGAAGCAGATCGGTCTGCAGGGCTACCCGGCCACGATCGCCGAGTACGGGCAGTACGACGACGCGAAGCTCGCCGCCTACGTGGACAGCATCGGCCAGCGCCTGGCGAAGGTGAGCGAGCTGCCCGACCTCGAGTGGCACTTCACCGTGCTCGACGACCCGGTCGTGAACGCGTTCGCGATGCCGGGCGGCTACATCTACGTCACCCGCGGCATCCTCGCGCACCTGAACTCCGAGGCGCAGCTCGCG
>CAZIXL010000837.1:0-1751 GCA_964542885.1 uncultured bacterium | reverse complement strand
ACTGCGTGTCGTAGGCGTACGTCGTGGGCCCGCTCGCCGGCGCGGCAGGATTCGACTTCTTGCCGCACGAGGTCGCCGCCAGCAGGGCGAGCGCGGCGACGAGGACGAGCGTGGCTGGAGCGGATCGGAAGGACAGCCGGTACACGTGGGCCTCCGCGTGGGTTCGGGGTCGCCGGCGGCGCCGGCGCGGGGGACGGGCGTGCCGCCCGGGGTCACAACCTGGAATGCGTACTCCGGGAGTTTGACGCGCAATCGGACCCGCCCTAGCGTCCCGACGCGCCGATGCCGCATGGATTTCGCCCCCCGGACCAGGAGGTCTCATGAAGCGCCCGTTCGTCGCAAGTGTCTTCGCCGCCGTGCTCGCCATCCTCGCCGCGGTCCCCGCGCTCGCCCAGTCCGCGAAGCCCTTCCAGCTTGCGCTCTTCAACCCCGCGCAGATCGTGCCGCAGTCCGAGTCGATCTCGGGCATCCGGCTCAACCTGATCTACGGCGCCAACCAGAACGTGCAGGGGATCGACGCCGGCCTGATCAACCAGACGCACGGGAGCGAGATCGCCTGGCAGTGGGGCGGCGTCGGCCTGGTCGACAAGGACTTCCTCGGCTGGCAGGACAACGTCGTCAACATCACGCGGGGCAAGTTCACCGGCTACCAGAGCGGCTTCTTCAACCAGGCCGACGAGGGCAACGGCCTCGAGCTGGGAGTCGTCAACATCACCCGGCACATGAACGGCGTGCAGGTCGGCGTGCTCAACGTGACCGAGACCATGCACGGCCTGCAGATCGGGATCGCGAACGTGATCCAGAAGGGCAAGATGCAGTTCCTGCCGATCGTGAACTGGTCCATGTAGCACGCGCGTCCTCCTCGACGCCGCGACTTCCGCGCGGGGCGCCGTCCGCGTCCCGCGCGGTGCCTTTTCCCGACGGGCCCCGCCGCACCCGTTCCACCTTCGACCCCCTTCCCGGGAGGCCCGTCCCATGTCGAACGCATCCGGATCCCCCAGGCTCGAGCACGTCGTCGTGATCACCGGCGCCAGCAGCGGCATCGGCGCGGCGCTCGCGCGCCAGGCCGCCACCGCCGGCGCGAAGGTCGTCCTCGCCGCGCGCCGCGCGCCCGAACTGCGCGCGGTCGCGGCGGCGTGCGGCGAAGACGCGCACGTGGTCGTGGCCGACGTCGCGCGCCGCGCCGACGTGCAACGCGTGCTGGACGAGGCGCTCGCGCGCTTCGGCCGCGTGGACGTGTGGGTCAACAACGCCGGCCGCGGCATCAGCAAGCCCGTGGCCGAGCTCACCGACGACGATTTCGACACGATGATGCAGCTCAACGTGAAGGGCCCGCTCTACGGCATGCAGGCGGTGCTGCCGCACTTCACCGCGCGCGGCACGGGGCACGTGATCAACGTCTCGTCGCTGCTCGGGCGCGTGCCGTTCGCCACCATTCGCTCGGCGTACTGCGCCGCGAAGCACGCCCTGAACGCGCTCACCGCCTGCCTGCGCGCGGACCTCGCGCGCACGCACCCCGGCATCCACGTGAGCACGGTGTCGCCGGGCGTCGTGGCGACCGAGTTCGGCGTGAACGCGGTCCACGGCGGGTTCGACTCGCGCAAGCTGCCCAACGCGCAGCCGGTCGAGGAGGTGGCGGCCGTGATGCTCGAGCTGATCCGGAGCCCGCGCGCGGACGTCTACACGATTCCCGGCGCCCGCGAGCGGATCGCGGCGTACTACGCCGCCGAGGACATGGCGGCGGTCGAAGC
>CAZIXL010000836.1:0-1752 GCA_964542885.1 uncultured bacterium | reverse complement strand
TGAGCTTGCGCAGCGCCTGCGACATGAGGCGCGCCTGCAGGCCGACGTGCGAGTCACCCATCTCGCCCTCGATCTCGGCGCGCGGCACGAGCGCCGCCACCGAGTCGATGACGACCACGTCGACCGCGCCCGAGCGCACGAGCGTGTCGGCGATCTCGAGCGCCTCTTCGCCCGTGTCGGGCTGCGCGACGTGCAGGTTGGCGATGTCCACGCCCAGCTTCTGGGCGTAGCCGGCGTCCAGCGCGTGCTCGGCGTCGATGAACACCGCGCTGCCGCCCGCCTTCTGCGCGTGCGAGATGATCGTGAGCGCGAGCGTCGTCTTGCCGGACGACTCGGGGCCGTAGATCTCGACGATGCGGCCGCGCGGCACGCCGCCGACGCCGAGCGCCAGGTCGAGGCCGATCGAGCCGGTCGAGATGGTGGCGATGCCGGCGACGTCGGAGCCGTCGCCGAGCTTCATGATGGAGCCCTTGCCGAACTGCTTCTCGATCTGCTGCAGGGCCAGATCCAGCGCCTTCGACCGTTCCTTGGCGTTTGGCGGGGTCATGTTCATGGACCGCGTCTCCTTCGCAGGGGCTGCGTTTGCGGGGATCGGGTGGAGGCGGGTGGCCGGCCCGGGGGGCCGCACCGGCGGCCCGCCGCCGCCCTTCGTTGCGTGCGGGGGCATATTACACACTTGTGCACTAGGCGCAAGGGCTCGTTTTCAGCGGCCCCGCCGCACGTCGGGTGGATGTTAGACTGCGGCACGCCACCCAGGAAAGACCCGGGAACCAAGGAGGTGTCCGCATGAGCCGAGCCATCCCGATCCTGGTCGCCGCCGTGATCCTGACCGGCTGCCCGCACAACGCCCTGCAGCCCGGAGCGCCCGTGAACGTCACCCGGATCACGCCCGGCGCCTCGCCCGTCGTCACCTCGGGCCTGCCCGTCGCGCAGCGCACCGCGATCTTCGACGCGGCCACGTTCTCGGCCGCGTGGGAGCAGGCGTTCAAGGGCCGCGATCCCATGCCGCCCGTCCCCGACGTGGACTTCGACCACGAGTTCGTGATCCTCACCGCGCTCGGCGAGCGTGCGACCGGGGGCTACTCGATCGAGGTCGCGAAAGCCTACGAGGAGGACGGCGCCGTCGTGGCGAGCGTGCTCTCGGTCGCGCCGGGCAAGACCTGCATGGTCACGATGTCGCCCACGCAGCCGGTCGACGTCGTGAAGCTGCCGTTGCCCGGCTCGGGCCGCCCGGCGGTGCGCTTCGCCGAGCAGGCCGCGACACACGACTGCGGGTCGTAGCGCGTCACCCGCCGAGCCGCGCTTCGACCACCGTCTCGTAGAGCGAGCCGCGCGGCGACAGCGTGCTCCTGACCAGCCGCAGCCGGTCCACGGCGAAGCGTGCCTCGACCGGCCGCGCGGCGGCGAGGCGCGCCGACCAGTCGCCGGGCGTCCGCAGCCGCCCCACGGTGAGGTGCGGGGCGAACGGCTTGTCGGCGCGCCCGAAGCCCCCCCGGGGGGTGGGGGGGGGCGCCGGGGTTGGGGGCGCCCCCGACGCGGGGGGGTGCGGGCGCGGTTGCGCGCGCGCGGGCGCGCGCGCGCAGCGGCTGGTCGCCCGCCGTGAGCCCGATCCACACGACGCGCGCCCTGCGCGCGTTCGGGAAGCAGCCGAAGGCGCCGAGCGCCGCTTCGAAGGGCGCGTGGTCCGCCGCCGCCTCGCGCGCCGCCTCGCCCGCGCGGCGCGCGCCGTCGGCGCCCAGGTCGCCGAGGAAG
>CAZIXL010000835.1:0-1754 GCA_964542885.1 uncultured bacterium | reverse complement strand
GGCAGGATGAGCAGCGTGCGGAACAGCGTGCGGCCCTTCACCGGCCCGCTCAGCAGGATGGCCAGCAGCACCCCGAGCGTGACGTGGAAGAACACGTTCACCGCGGTCCACACGACGGACTTGAGCAGCAGCGTGTAGAACGCGGGCTCCGAGAGGATGAGCTGGAACTGCTCGAGCCCCACGAACTCGTGCGTGCGGAAGTGGTAGAGGCTCATGTTGCGGAACGCGAGCCAGAAGCTGTACCCGAGCGGGAACAGCACCACCGCCAGCATCACCAGCGTGGCCGGCAGGAGCAGCGCGTAGGGGAAGGATCGGCCCGCCCGCAGCATCGTCCGCTCAGCGCTTCATGCCGGCGATCTGCTGGACCGCCGACGCCTGCATCTCGCGCGCCGCGTCCGCGGGGGACTTGGACCCGTTCATCACCGCCTGCAGGCCGGGACGCATCACGTCCCACAGCACGCGCATTTCGGGCACGACCGGCATGCGCCGGCCCAGCTCGAAGCCCTTCTGCGACGCCTGCAGGATCGGGTCCGACGTGATCTTCGGGTCGTTCCAGGCTTCGCGGTTGCTGGGCAGCACGCCCAGCGTGTCGGCCTCCAGCAGCTCGGCGGTCGGCGAGGTGCAGAACGTGACGAAGTCCACGACGGACGGGAGCTGGTCCTGGGGGCAGTTGACGTTGATCGAGAAGCCCTTGCTCGCGACCATCGGCGTCGCGCGCCCGCCGCCCGGCAGCGTCCACAGTGGCGCGATGCCGATGTCGATCCCGGCCTTGCGGTAGTCGGCCCACGACCACGGACCGTTCACGATCATCGCCGCCTTGCCTTCCTGGAAGAGCGTGTGCGCGTTCTGGTAGTTCGACTCGACGGGCATGAGCTTCTTCACGTTCTTCAGGTCCGCGAGGTAGGCGAGCGCCTTCACCATCGCGGGCGAGTCCAGCGTCGGCTGGCCCTTGGCGTCCATCACCCAGCCGCCGAAGCCGGCCAGGAACGGCGCGAGCCAGTAGGGCTCGGTCGTCTCCATGACGAGCGCGTACTGCCCGTCGTGCGTGAGCTTGCGGCCCATGGCCACGAGTTCGTCCGACGTCCCCGGCGGGTTCGGTACCAGCGCCCGGTTGTAGACCAGCATCAGGTGGTTGCCCACCTGGTCCGGCGCCTGCCAGAGGTGGCCGTTCAGCGTGTCGAGCGCCTGCGGCACGAAGCGGTCGAAGAAACCGGCCGGCATGGTCTCGTCGAGCGGTCGAATGAGCTCGAGCAGTGACAGCGGACCGACCTGGTCCGAGGGCCCGAAGATGAGCTGCGGCCCGCCGCCGCCCGCGGCCGCGGTCTGGAACTGCTGGCGCAGGTTCTCGGTGTCGTAGGGCACGACCTGCACGGTCACGCCGGGGTGCGCGGCCTCGTACGCGGCGACGTTGCGCTCGAAGCGGCCGCGCTCCTGCGGATCCATCTGGCACCAGACGACGAGCGGACCGCCGGCCTTCTTCGCGGGGGCGCAACCGGAGGCGAGGACGGCCAGGGACGCGAGGACGAGCGCGAGGCGCGGACCGTGCGAGCGGAACATGAGTCCTCCAGCTCCCGCCGTCACGACGGGGGCGGAAACGCGTGCGGCGCGCGTGCTCACGCGCGCCGCATCGGCGAAGCGGGCTGGAAACGCCACCGGGTCAGGGCATCACGACCAGGCGACGGCTCGAATGCGAAGCGCCGAGCGAAAGTCGCACGAAGTAGAGCCCCGGTGCAAGGCGTTCGCCGCGCTCGTCG
>CAZIXL010000834.1:0-1761 GCA_964542885.1 uncultured bacterium | reverse complement strand
ACGTAGTAGTCGTAGTCGCCGGTGTAGCTCGTGAACTCGCCGCCGTCGATCTCGAGCACGCGATCGACGATGCGGTTCATGAAGTCCTTGTCGTGGCACGTCATCACCACCGTGCCCGGGTAGTCGCGCACGAACGTCTCGAGCCACAGGATCGACTCGATGTCGAGGTGGTTGGTGGGCTCGTCCAGCAGCAGCACGTCGGGCCGGCCAAGCAGGATGCGCGCGAGGCCCACGCGCATCTTCCAGCCGCCCGAGAGCGCGCCCACGTCGCCCTCGACCTGCGCGGCCTCGAAGCCGAGCGCATGCAGGATCTCGCGCGCCCGGGCCTCCAGCTCGTAGCCGCCGCCGCGCTGGTACTCGTCCTGCACGTGGCCGAAGCGGTCGAGCAGCCTCTCCATCTCGCCGGCACGGTCGGGAGCGGCGAGCGCGACCTCGAGGTCCTTCAGCTCGTGGTGCAGGTCGCCCAGGTTGCCGCTGCCGGCGATGGCCTCGTCCAGGACCGAGCGGCCCGACATCTCGCCCATGTCCTGGCGGTAGTAGCCGAGCGTCAGGCGCTTCGGCAGCGTGATGTCGCCTTCGTCGGGCGACTCCTCGCCCAGGATGAGGCGGAAGACCGTGGTCTTGCCCGCGCCGTTCGGCCCCACGAGCCCGACCTTCTGGCCGGGATCGATCTGGAACGAGCCCTCGACGAACAGGACCTGCTTGCCGTACTGCTTCGAGACGTTGTTGAAGACGATCATGGGCGGGGGAGTCTACTCGATCGCCGCGGAGGGCGCGGGTGCGGCGCCGGCTCGAGGGCCTCCTCCGCGGGTGCTGGGCTGCGGACCGCGCGCAGGCCCCGGGCGGATCGCGTGGCGTGCCCCCGTCCGGCGGCCGATAACCGGACCGGGCCCCGCCGCGAAGAACGGAGGATCCATGCGAGCTTCGAAGAGCTTTGCGTCCGCGCTGTGGCCGGCCGCTCGCCCGCCGGGCCCCGCGCTCCTGGGCGTGTGCCGGACGCTCGCCACGGCGATCGTGCTGTCGCTCGCGGTCGCCGGCGCGAGTGCCGCGGCCGAACCCCCATTCCTCATGTCCTGGGGCTCTCCGGGCTCGGGACCCGGTCAGTTCAATCTCCCGTGGTGTGTGACGGTTGGCCCGACGGGGCGCGTGCTGGTCGTGGACTCCTGGAACAAGCGGCTTCAGTGGTTCACGCCCGAGGGCGCCTTCCTGGAGACCTGGGGCTCGGAGGGCACCGGTTTGGGTCAGTTCGCCACACCGGTCTATGCCACGGTCGCCCCGGACGGCACCGTGTACGTGACGGACCAGGACCTGGACCGGGTCACGGTCTTCTCGCCGGACGGGGTGCCGACCGGATCGTGGGGGACGCACGGTAGCGGGCCCGGCGAGTTCGACCAGCCCGAGGGTATCGCCCTGGATCGCGATGGCAACGTGTACGTGTGCGACAACGTCAACCGTCGAGTACAGGTCTTCACGCCCGGTGGCAGCCCTCTTCGCGAATGGACGCTGCCCTCGGGCCCGCAGGGCGCCGCGTCCCCCCGCGGGATCGCGATCGATTCCCAGCAGCGATGCTGGGTGACCGCGAACTACGTGGACGCGGCCGCGCACGTCTTCACCACGCTCGGTGAGCCGCTCTTCGCCGTGAGCCCCGGCGGATCGGGTTCGGGAACGTATTCCGGCGTGGCGATCGGGCTTTGCGAAACGGCGGAGGGGGGCTTCTTCGTCCTGAGCAGTTACGCGGACCGGGTCCTGGTGTTCGACTCG
>CAZIXL010000833.1:0-1765 GCA_964542885.1 uncultured bacterium | reverse complement strand
CGGCGGACCCGGCGACGGCGCGACAAGTGGCGCGGGCGCCCGGGCCGACCGCGCGCGGCAGGCCCCGCAGCGCTGGGCTACACTCCCGCGCCCATCCTTCCGCCCCGGAGCCCGCATGCTGAGGCCGTACCTACAGCTCCCCCGCACCATCCACGTGCTCTGCCTGGGCACGCTGGTCAACCGTGCCGGCACGTTCCTGGTGCCGTTCCTCACGCTTTACCTCACCACGTCGCTGGGGCTGGGCAGCGCGTTCGCGACGCAGGCGATGGGGCTCTACGGCCTGGGCGGCATCGTCGCGTCGCTCACGGGCGGCACGCTCGCGGACCGCATCGGGCGGCGCACGGTCATGGTCACCAGCATGCTCGGCGGCGCGGCGGTGCTGCTGGTCTTCTCGCGCCTCACTTCGCCGCCGGCGATCCTCGCGGCCGTGCTCGTGTTCTCGTTCCTGGGCGAGATGTACCGGCCGGCCACGCAGGCCATGATCGCCGACCTCACCACACCCGAGCAGCGGCCGCGCGCGTTCGGCCTCATGTACCTCACGGTCAACCTGGGCATGACCATCTCGCCCATCGTCGGCGGGTTCCTCGCGCAGCGCTCGTTCCAGTGGCTCTTCTGGGGCGACGCGGCCACGAGCACGCTGTACGCGATCCTGCTGCTCGCGGTCGTGCGCGAGACGCTGCCCTCGCGGCGCGCCGCCGCCGCGGGCGCGCCGCACGAACCGCACCCGCCGCTCGGGCGCGTGGCAGGCGCCATCGCGGCCAACCGCGTGTTCCTGCTGTTCCTGCTGGCCACGTTCTTCGTGAACATGACCTACATGCAGACGCACACGACGCTGCCGCTCTACATGAAGGGCCTGGGGCTGGGCCCGCAGCAGTACGGGCTGATCGTGGCCGTGAACGCGGCCATGATCGTGTGCCTGCAGCTGCCGTTCACGCACTTCCTGCTGCGCTTCCGGCGCGAGGGCATCCTGGTCGTGGCGGCCGCGTTCACCGCGGCCGGCCTGGGGCTCACGGGGCTCGCCACCTCGCCGTGGCCGCTCGCCGGCACGGTCGTCGTCTGGACGATCGGCGAGATGATGATGTCGCCCTACCTGGCCACGGTCGTCGCCGACCTCGCGCCGCAGGCGATGCGCGGCAGCTTCATGGGCATGCTGTCGTTCGCCTACGGCGGCGCGCTCATGGTGGGCTCGCCGATCGGCGGCGCCGTGCTGGCGCGCTTCGGCGCGGGCCCGCTCTGGGGCGGCGCGTTCGGTTCGGCCTTGCTCGGCGCCGCGCTCTACGCCGCGATCGGCCCCGCCGTGCGGCGCGCGCACGCCGCGCACGCGGGCGCGGCGGGCGCCGCACAGTGAGCGCCGCCGCACCGGTGGTGGCAGGGGCCGGTCGGATCGCCATCCCGGCGGCTAGCGGAACATGCCCTTCAGCCGCCCCCAGGACGTCGGACGGGCCGTGACCACGGCCTCTCCGAACACCTCGATCCGGTTGTTGTTGTAGTCCGACACGTAGTACCGGCCGTGACCGTCGTACGCGATGGTCGTGGGAATCCAGAACTGCCCGGGACCGTCGCCGTGCGTGCCCCACAGCTTCAGTGCCGTCTCAACTTCGGCGCGGACCTTGCCCTGCTGGTCCGGCGTCATCATCGTGTAGCCGGGCTCGATCTCCTTCGCGTTCTGCTCGACGGAGATATCTTTGTTCTGTTCCTTGTTGCCCAGGATCCACGATTCGCGATCGGTCACCACCTTGTCGCGGAAGAACTGCGTCGCCACCTG
>CAZIXL010000832.1:0-1765 GCA_964542885.1 uncultured bacterium | reverse complement strand
TGGCGCGCACGGCGCGCGAGGCGCTCGAGGCCGAGCGTGCGCTCGCGCTCGCGACGCGCCGCCTGCTGCGCGAATCGGCGCGCGTCGAATCGCGGGGAATGGCGCTTGATTCGCGGCGCATCGGTTCTTACCCTGTCGCAGCCCGGCGCATCGCGCTGCGTGCCGCGTGGCGCCGCCTCGCGGGCCCCGGGCCGGGCCTCACCCACCAGCATCTGGACGCTCTGTGCCGGCTCGTCGCCGACGGCAGGAGCGGATCGTTCGTGCTCCTTCCGGACGGCATTCGGGCGGAGCGACGCCGCGACACGGTTCACTTCCACCGCGCCGCCTCGCGGCGCCCGATGGGACGCTCGCATGACTGAAATGCCGCCCGCCGTTCAGACGGAACCGTCCATCCGCATGTTGTTCGACGCCGCCCAGATCGCCACGCGCGTGCGCGAAATGGGGCTCGAGCTGGCGCGCGACCTCGCCCACACCGGATCTCGGCCGCTGTACGTCGGAGTGCTCAAGGGCGCGTGCATGTTCCAGTGCGACCTCGCCCGCGCGACGCCGCTCGACATCGAGATGGACTTCCTCGCGGTCGCCTCCTACGGGGCCGGGACGACGTCCAGCGGCAACGTGCAGCTGATCATGGACCTGCGCACCGACATCCGCGGGCGGCACGTGGTGTTGTGCGAGGGCGTGGTGGATTCGGGCCGCAGCGTGAAGTTCATCCTCGATCTCCTCGCTTCCCGGGGGGCTTCGAGCATCAAAGTGGCGACGTTGCTCGACAAGGTTCCGTGCCGAAAAATCCCCGTGCCGGTGGACTACGCCGGGTGGAAGATCGGCTCCGAGTTCGTGGTGGGCTACGGCATGGACGCGGCCGAGCGCTACCGCAATCTGCCCTTCGTGGGCGTCCTCGAGGAGGCGTGATTCGTGAAAGCATTTCGAGGTGACGGCGGCTCCGGTCCCGACGGGCGCGACTCGCGCCGCGGCGGGGGCGGAGGCTCGCGCCGGCCGCAAGTCCCGATGCCGACCGGCCGGCCGTTCCGCACGCTCGCCTTCTGGGTGTTCGTGGCCCTGCTGTCGCTGGTCGCGTTCCGCATGTACCAGGGCAACCTCGGCGCTCCGCCGCGAGCCGAGATCTCGTACACGCGCTTCATCGCCGAGGTCGAGAAGGGCAACATCGCGAACCTCCAGATCCTCGAGAACGGGGTCACGGGCGAGCTGCGCAACGAAGCGACCGTGCGGGTGAGCGGCCGCGACCTTTCGTTCAAGGCGTTCCGGACGAACATCGTCGGCACGGGCGAAGAGCTGCCCGATCGCGTGTGGAAGACGAACCCGGGCATCGAGGTCGAGGTGCGCCAGCCCGGCCTGAACTGGGTGAACGTGCTGTTCAGCTGGCTGCCGCTGCTGCTGCTGCTCGGCTTCTGGATCTTCATGGTGCGCCAGGTGCAGTCGGGCGGCAGCGCCGCGCTCAAGTTCGGCCGCACGAAGGCGCGCGTGATGCTCGAATCGCAGCCCAAGGTCACGTTCAAGGACGTCGCCGGCTGCGACGAGGCGAAGCAGGAGCTGCAGGAGATCATCGAGTTCCTGAAGGAGCCGCAGAAGTTCCAGCGCCTCGGCGGCCGCATTCCGAAGGGCGCGCTGCTGCTCGGCCCCCCGGGCTCGGGCAAGACGCTGCTCGCGAAGGCGGTCGCCGGCGAGGCCGGCGTGCCGTTCTTCTCGATGTCGGGCTCCGACTTCGTCGAGATGTTCGTCGGCGTCGGCGCCTCGCGCGTGCGCGACC
>CAZIXL010000831.1:0-1765 GCA_964542885.1 uncultured bacterium | reverse complement strand
CAGCAAGAAGGGCGCGCAGGAGGCGCATGAGGCGATCCGCCCGACGTCGATCGAGCGCACGCCCGCGTCGCTGCGCCCGTACCTGAGCGACGAGCAGTTCAAGCTCTACGACCTCATCTGGAAGCGCGCGGTCGCCTCGCAGGCGACGCCCGCCGAGTACGACGCGACGACCGTCGAGATCGAGGCGGGACGGCTCGGGCTGCGCGCCTCGGGCAGCGTGCTGCGCTTCCCGGGCTGGCTCAAGGTGTACGGCCGCGACGAGGAGGACGAGGCGGAGGAGGGCCGGCTGCCGGACCTGAGGACCGGCACGGACCTGCACGTGGGCCGCGACCCCGTGGGCGAGCACGAGGCACCGGTGCGCCCCGAGCAGCACTTCACGCAGCCGCCGCCGCGCTACACCGACGCTTCGCTGGTCAAGGCGCTCGAAGAGGAGAACATCGGCCGCCCGAGCACCTACGCGACGATCGTCTCGACGATCACGCGCCGCGACTACGTCGAGCGCGAGGGCCGCTCGCTCAAGCCCACCGAGCTGGGCATGCTCGTGACCGACCTGCTGGTCGAGCACTTCCCCGACGTGTTCAACGTCGGCTTCACCGCCGGCATGGAGGAGGAGCTCGACGAGGTCGAGGAGGGCAAGCGCGAGTGGCACACGGTCGTGCGCGAGCTGTGGGCACCGCTCTCGAAGGACCTCGAGCACCTGAAGGGCAAGGCCGGCCAGATCAAGAAGAGCCTGCAGAAGCCGACCGACATCGACTGCCCGTCGTGCGGCCGCAAGCTCGTGAAGAAGTTCGGCCGCAACGGCGCGTTCCTGGCCTGCCCGGGCTACCCCGAGTGCAAGCACACGCAGCCGCTCGACGAGTCCGAGCTGCCGGTGCCGGTCGAGGGCACGTGCCCCGAGTGCGGCAGCAGCCTGCTGGCGCGCAACGGTCCCTACGGGCGCTACATCCACTGCTTCCGCCGCCCGGAGTGCAAGTTCACCAAGCCGTTCACGCTGGGCGTCAAGTGCCCCAAGTGCGGCGAGGGCGAGATCGCCGAGAAGCGCTCGAAGCGCGGCAAGACGTTCTACTCGTGCACGCGCTTCCCGCAGTGCGACTACGCGCTCTGGGACCGCCCGCGGCCGACGCCGTGCCCCAGTTGCGGCGCGCCGTTCCTGGTCGAGAAGGTCAGCAAGGCGGGCACCAGCCTGCAGTGCCCGAACTGCAAGTCCCGGTTCCCCGTCGAGACCGGCGGTGCGTGACGCGCTCGAGGACTTCCTCCGCGAGCTCTCGGCGACGCGCCGCGCGTCGCCCCACACCGTCGCCGCGTACCGCCGCGACCTGACCGCGCTGCTGGACTTCCTCGCGCGCGACGGGCGTTCCGACGAGCGCCTGGCGAAGGAGGAGTCCGCCGGCGCGCCGCCGCTGCGCGAACGGCCCGTGGAGGTCGCCGCATGGACGCGCGCGCTTCTCGAGCGCGCCCAGCGTGACCTCTACCGCACGGGCCACGCGGCGAGCAGCACGGCCCGCGCGCTCGCCGCGTGGCGCGGCTTCGAGCGCTTCCTGCTCCGGCGCGGCCGGCTCGAGCGGGCGGCGGCCCGCGAGCTGCCGTCGCCGCGGCGGCCGAAACGCCTGCCGCGCACGCTGCCCCAGGTGGACCTGAACGAGGCGCTCGACCGCCTCGCGGCCGCCGGCGACGCGAACGCGGCCCGCGACGCGGCGCTGCTCGAGATGACCTACTCGGCCGGCCTGCGGCTGGCCGAGCTGGTGGGGCTCGATCACGGCGATCT
>CAZIXL010000830.1:0-1773 GCA_964542885.1 uncultured bacterium | reverse complement strand
GCGCTCGGCGACGCGCGCCCACGGCCGGAACGACTCGCCCGCCGCGGCCCCGGCACCGCGCGCGAGCGCGTCGACGAAGAACGACTCCGCCCACGGGTCCGTGAACACGCGTCGCTCGATCGCGGCGATCGCGGGCACGTCGGCCTCGGCCATGGCGCGGATCGCGATGGGCACCGCGCCGGCGAGCGCCCGGCGCACGCGCTCCTCGGCCTGCGCCGAACGCACGTACACGGGCTCGGCTTCGCGGCCCTTCGCGGGCAGCCCGGCGCCGGGTCCGGCGCCCAGGCGCGCGACCGCCGCCAGGTCGAGCGCCGAGAGGCCCGCGTGCCGGAACGCGTGCGCGGTGGACGTCGGGTAGGCCTGCTCGAGGCGCTCGCGCTCGCGGCCGGCGCCCGGGCCCACGAAGCGCACCGCGAGCGCGGGCAGCAACGCGTGCACCTCCGCGACGGCGGCGTGCACCGCCTCGGCGGGCAGCACGCGCGGCGCCGCGACGAGCGAGACGCCGCCGCGCGCGTCCACGCGGAAGAAGCCGGCGTAGACGTCGCGCCGCCCCGCGCCCACGAGCGGCACGACCAGCGCGCGACGAGCGGGCGCCGCGTGCGCGAGCGCGGCCAGGCCGGAGGCGCCGGCGAGCGTCGCGCCGGCGGCGAACGCGTACGCCTCCGCCGTCGCGAGCCCCACGCGCACGCCGGTGAAGGAGCCCGGCCCGAGGTCGGCCGCCACCCACGAGAGCGCCGCGGGGCCGACGCCGGCGCGGGCCAGCGCCTCGGTCACCAGTGGCGTGAGCCGGCGCGTGTGGCCGTGCCCCACGTCCTCGACGACGTGCGCGAGCACGCCGTCGGGCGAGACGACCGCCACCTCGACGTGCTCGGTCGCGGATTCGATCGCGAGGCCGGTCACGGTGCCTCCGGCAGGGCGCGCCACGCCGCGAGCAGCTCGCGCCCGCGCGGCGAGCCGGCGGCGGGCAGCGACGCGGTGATCGCCCGCGCGTCGCCGTCGAGCACGCCGAACGTGAGCGCGAGCGCGTCCTCGAGCCAGTGCGCAGGCAGGCGCTCGCCCCATTCCACGACCAGCGCCCCGCGCTCGGCGTACTCCTCGAGCCCGAGCCCGTCCACCTCGCCCGTGCCGAGCCGGTACAGGTCCAGGTGGAAGAGGGGCAGCGTCCCCGCGTACTCGTTGACGAGCGTGAACGAGGGGCTGCGCACGCGCGAAGCCGGCGCGAGCGCGCGGGCGAGACCGGCCACGAAGCGCGTCTTGCCCGCGCCCAGTTCGCCGCTCAGCGCCAGCACGTCGCCGGCGCGCAGCGCGGGCGCGAACGCGAGTCCCAGGCGCTCGGTCGCCTCGACCGAGCCGGTGCGCCGCTCGAGCGGGTCGCTCACGCGGAGGCGCGCGGCGACTTCGGCCGCAGCGTCACGAGCGGCAGGATCATCTCCTCGATCGAGACGCCGCCGTGCTGGAACGAGCCGTGGTACTGGCGCTCGTACTCGTGGAACTTGGTCGGGTAAACGAAGTAGTAGTCCTCGCGCGCCAGCACGTAGTTCTTGCTCACGCCGTCGTCGGGGAGCAGGAAGTCGCCGGGCTTGCGCACGATGATCGCCTGCTTGGCGTCGGTGTTCAGGTTGATCCCGAACTTGTAGCGCAGGTTCGTGCTCGTGTCGCGGTTGCCGTAGACGAGCGCCGAGCGCCGCCCGAGCACCGAGCCGTGGTCGGTCGTCACCACCACGACGCAGTCCTGCGTCGCGAGCGCCTGGAAGATCTCGTACAGCGGCGAGT
>CAZIXL010000829.1:0-1776 GCA_964542885.1 uncultured bacterium | reverse complement strand
GCGCAGTACCTGCAGATGTACCGCGACCTGATCGGACCCTACCCGTACTCCAAGTTCGCGATGGTCGAGAACTTCTGGGAGACCGGCTACGGGATGCCGAGCTACACGCTGCTCGGCTCGCAGGTGATCCGCCTGCCGTTCATCCTCACGTCGTCCTACCCGCACGAGATCCTGCACAACTGGTGGGGCAACTCGGTGTTCGTCGACTACGCGAGCGGCAACTGGTGCGAGGGGCTGACCGCGTACATGGCCGACCACCTCATGCAGGAGCAGTTCGGGCGCGGCGCCGAGTACCGGCGCGACGACCTGCAGAAGTACCGCAGCTACGTGCGCGAGGGCCGCGACTTCCCGCTCAGCGAGTTCCGCTCGCGCCACAGCGCCGCGACCGAGGCGGTGGGCTACGGCAAGTCGCTCATGCTGTTCCACATGATCCGCCGGCGGATCGGCGACGACGCGTTCCGCGCGTGGGCCGCGCGGTTCTATCGCGAGTACCGCGGGAAGCAGGCGTCGTTCGCCGACATCCGCGCCTCGGTCGAGGCCGTCTCGGGCCAGGACTTCGCACGGCTCTTCGCGGACCAGGTCGGCAAGCCCGGCGCGGCCGCGCTCGAGGTGCAGGTCACGGGCGTTCGCGAGACGGGCGGCGGCTTCGAGGTGCGCGGTGTGCTGAAGCAGGCGCAGAAGGGCCCGGCGCTGCTCGTGGACGTGCCGGTCGTCGTCCAGACGGGGGGCGCGCCGGCGATCGACACCGTGCGCAGCGAGACCGCGGCGACGCCGTTTTCGATCCGCACGCACGACCGCCCGCTCGCGCTGCAGGTGGACCCGGCGTACGACGTGTTCCGCCTGCTCGACCCGCGCGAGACGCCGTCCTCGATCGGCCAGCTCTTCGGCGAGCCGCGCGTGCTCGCGGTACTGCCGGCGAGGGCGCCGGCGGCCGAGGTGGCCGCCTGGCGCGCGCTGGTCGAGGGCTGGAAGGGCGATGCGCAGTCGCCGGAGTTCCGCACCGACGCCGAGGTGCGTGCGCTCCCGGCCGACCGCGCGGTGTGGGTGCTGGGCAAGGACAACGCGCTCGCGAAGACGCTCTTCGCGCCCGGGGCCGACTTCGCGATCGACGCGACGACGCTCACCGCCGGCGGCGAGTCGATGCCGCTCGCCGGGCACTGCGGCGTGCTCGTGCGGCGCCACCCGGGCAACGTCGAGAAGGCCGTCGGCTGGATCTTCGCCGATCGCCTCGACGCGCTGCCGGGACTGGGGCGCAAGCTGCCGCACTACGGCAAGTACTCGTTCCTCGGGTTCGACGGCGAGGAGCCCGTGAACGTGCTCAAGGGCCAGTGGAGCGCGCTCGACTCGCCGCTGCGCGTCGACTTGCGCCCGGCGGCACAGCGCACGGCGGCGCTCGCGCCGCTGGCCCTGCCGGCCGGCGCGCCGCTCGCGACGCTGCCTCCCGTCTTCTCGCAGCAGGCGCTCATGGCCCACGTCACGTGGCTCTCGGCGCCCGAGCGCGAAGGGCGCGGCGTGGGCACGCAGGGCCTCGCCGCCGCCGCGGACTACGTGGCGGAGGCGTTCCGCAAAGCGGGTCTCGAGCCGGGCGGCGACGGCGGCACGTTCTTCCAGTCGTTCACCTCCACGCGCTCGCCGTCCGGAAAGCCGGTGACGCTCAGGAACGTGGTCGCGATCCTGCGCGGCACCGATCCGGCGCTGGCCGGGCAGTCGGCGCTGCTCACCGCGCACTACGACCACCTGGGCTTCGGCTGGCCCGACGTGCACAAGGGCGACGAG
>CAZIXL010000828.1:0-1777 GCA_964542885.1 uncultured bacterium | reverse complement strand
CGGCATGGTCGCGCTGTCGAAGACGCTCGCGCGCGAGCTGGGCAAGTTCGGCGTGACCGTGAACGTCGTCGCGCCCGGCATGGTGCGCACCGAGATGGCGGCGACGATCCCGTACGAGGCGCTCGAGAAGGCACTCGACGAGACGCTGCTCGGGCGGCTCGCCGAGCCCGACGACTGCGCCGCCGTGGTCGCGTTTCTCTGCAGCGACGCGGCCCGCCATGTCACGGGGCAGGTCGTGCAGGTCGACGGGGGGCAGTACCTGTGAGCCGCGTCGGCATCGTCGGCATCGGCCACACGCCGTTCGGGCGCCGCACGGACGCGAGCGTCCAGGAGCTGGCGGCCGAGGCGTTCCGCGCCGCGCTCGCCGACGCGGGCCTCGAGCGCGACGCGGTCGACGCGAGCGTGATCGGCTCGGTGCCCGAGTACCACAAGCAGCGCTCGCTCGCGGGCGTGGTGCAGGAGTACCTCGGGCTGCTGCCCAGGCCGACGTGGCTCACCGAGGTCGCCTGCGCGTCGGGCAGCGCGGCGATCCGCACCGGCTGGCTCGAGATCACCGCCGGCGTCCACGACGTGGTCGCGGTGATCGGCTGCCAGAAGATGACCGAGATCTCGACCGCCGAGGTGCTGGCGCTCATGGGCCGCGTGGGCGAGGTGCAGTGGGAGTCCAGCTTCGGCACCACGTTCCCGGGCTACTACGCGATGTTCGCGCGCCGGCACATGCACGAGTTCGGCACGACGCGCGCGCAGCTGACGGCCGTGGCCGTGAAGAACCACTTCTACGGCGCGAAGAACCCGGTCGCGATGTTCCGCAAGGAAGTGAGCGCCGAGAAGGCCGAAGCGAGCGACGCGGTGGCCTCGCCGTTCAACGTGTTCGACTGCTGCGCCAACGCCGACGGCGCGGCGTGCGTGATCCTGGCCTCCGAACGCCGCGCCCGCGCGCTGAAGAAGCCGGTCGTGTGGCTGGCCGGCCTGGGCGCGGCGACGGCGAGCATGTCGGTATTGAAGCGCCCATCGCTCACGGGCCTGCCGAGCGCGGCGCAGGCGGCGGCGCAGGCGTACGCGATGGCGGGCGTGAAGCCGGACCGCATCCGCGTGGCCGACGTCCACGACTGCTTCACGATCGCCGAGATCATGGCCTACGAGGACCTGGGCTTCTGCGCGAAGGGCGAGGGCGGCCGGTTCGTCGAGGAGAAGCGCTCGTGGATCGGCGGCGCGACGCCGGTGAACGTGGACGGCGGGCTCAAGGCGAAGGGCCACCCGATCGGCGCGACGGGCGTGTCGATGACGTGCGAGATCGTGAAGCAGCTGCGCGGCGAGGCGGGCGAGCGGCAGGTGCCCGGCGCCGACGTCGGGCTGACGCACAACGTGGGCGGCATCGGGCAGTACTGCTTCGTGCAGGTGCTGGCGAGGGACGCGTGATGTTCAAGTGGTTCGGGATCGTCAACCACACGCCGCACACGAAGGTGGCCGCGTTCGCGCAGCACCTGCGCGAGGGACGCCTCACGGGCTCGAAGTGCCGCGCCTGCGGGCAGGCCACGTTCCCGCCGCGCGCGGACTGCGAGCGCTGCCTGTCGCCCGACTTCGAGCTGGTGCCGGTGAGCGGCCGCGGAAGGCTGTGGACCTGGACGCGCATCACGGCTGCGCCGCGCGGCTTCGAAGCGTACGCGCCGTACGTCCTGGGCGTGGTCGAGCTGGAGGGCGGCGGGCGCGGGGGCGCGCCCCGCGGGGGGGGGGGGGCCCCGGCGGGGGGGGGGCCGGGGGGGGGGGGCCCCCCCCC
>CAZIXL010000827.1:0-1779 GCA_964542885.1 uncultured bacterium | reverse complement strand
CCCGCCGGGGCGGGGGCGGCCGCCCGCGGTTTCACGGAAACCGTGGGGAGCCTCTTTCGCGGTTCGTCAGGACGGGCGCCGGCGGGCGCTCCGGCCGCCCGCGCGGGCGCGCGCCGCGCCGCGAATCGCCCCCCGGGCGCCCGCCGGGGCCGCCCGACGCTGGCAGGCGGGGCAGAAGAACGTCGCCCGGCCGCCCTGGACGATGCGCCGGACGGGCGTCCCGCACCGCCGGCAGGGCGCGCCGGCCCGATCGTAGACGAGCAGTTGCTCGCCGTACTCGCCGGGCTCGTTCCAGATCGTCCGGAACGTGCTGAAGGTCGTGCCCATGCGGGCGATGGACTCCTCGAGCACGAGCGGGATCTCGCGCGCGACGCGAGCCCACTCGGCGCCCGTCAGCGTTCCGGCCCTGCGGCGCGGGTCGAGTGCGGCGCGGAACAGCACCTCGCTCGCGTAGATGTTGCCGAGGCCGGCGAGGCGGTGCTGGTCGAGCAGGAAGTTCTTCACCGCGACGCGTGCGCCGCGGGCGAGCGCGCGCAGCGACCCGGCGGTGGGCGGCTCGGCGAGGGGGTCGGGACCCAGGCGGCGCACCGACGCGTCGCGGGCGAGCCGCGCGAGCGGCACCACGCGCAGCATCCCGAAGCGACGGACGTCCTGGTACCAGAGCGCCGCGCCGTCCGCGAACGCGAGCTTGAGGTGCACGTGCGGCAGCGTCGCGTCCGCCTGGTCCGCGTCGGCCCAGAACAGCCAGCGCCCGCTCATGCCGAGGTGGGAAAGGAGCGTCGTCCCGTCGTCGAGGTCGAGGAACAGGAACTTGCCCGTGCGCCGCGGCGCGCCGAACGCGCGGCCCTCGAGCGCCGCGGGCAGCTTCGTGAGGGATGCCGAACGCAGTCGCTGCCGCGACACGGTCGCGCGCGCGATGCGGCGGCCGGGCACGTGCGCGGCCAGCATGCGGCGGACGGTTTCGACTTCCGGAAGCTCGGGCATGGCCGGGCAGGGTGCATTTCAGGGCCGGGCGGGTCAATGCGCGTGCTATCTTCGCGCGTCCACTTTCGCCCGCCTTCGCTCCTCCATCCCCGAGGCCGACGACGTGATCGCTCCCGGAACCAAGCTGGGCCCCTACGAGATCCTCGCGCCGCTCGGCGCGGGCGGCATGGGCGAGGTCTACCGCGCGAAGGACACGCGGCTCGGCCGCGAGGTCGCGGTGAAGGTGCTGCCCGAGCACCTGTCGGCCAACCCGGAGGTCCGCGCGCGCTTCGAGCGGGAGGCCAAGACGGTCTCGAGCCTCAACCACCCGAACATCTGCACGCTGTTCGACGTGGGCCGGGCGCCCGCCGAAGGCGGGTCGGGCGAGACCGAGTACCTCGTGATGGAGCTGATCGAGGGCGAGACGCTGGCCGCGCGGCTGCGCAAGGGGCCCATGACCGGCGCCGAGATCGTGCGCCTGGGCGGCCAGATCGCCGACGCGCTCGACCGCGCGCACCGTGCCGGGGTGATCCACCGGGACCTGAAGCCCGGGAACGTCATGCTCACGCGCTCGGGCGCCAAGCTCATGGACTTCGGCCTCGCGCGCGCCGCCGAGGTCGCGAACAAGCCCGGAAGCGGCACCTCCGGCTCGGCGCTCACCCAGTCGCCGACGGTCGCGCAGGCGCTGACGACCGAAGGTTCGATCGTCGGCACGTACCAGTACATGGCGCCCGAGCAGCTCGAGGGGAAGGAAGCCGACACGCGCAGCGACGTGTGGGCGCTGGGCTGCGTGCTGTACGAGATGGCGACGGGCAA
>CAZIXL010000826.1:0-1785 GCA_964542885.1 uncultured bacterium | reverse complement strand
CGCGCGGCCTGCTCGACGGGCTCGCGCCGCGCGGCGTGGTGAGCCCGGCGCGGCTCGAGGCGTCGCTCGCGCTGCGCGGCTTCGCCCCCGAGCGCATCGTGCTGCTCTCGGCGGCCGACGACGCTTCCGCCGACGCCGCGCGTCGCGCGCTCGCCGACGAGGGCGTGGTCGACTGGGTCGAGCCGCTCGCCGTGCGCACGCTGCAGATGGTGTCGCTCGCGCCCGGCCCCGCGCGCTCGCCCTGGCCCGCGCAGGCCGTGCTGCTCGACTCGCTGCCGAACGACCCCGGCTTTCGCGACGGCCACCAGTACGGGCTCATGAACGTGGGCCCGAGCGGTCCCTATGGCGGCATCGCGGGCGCCGACGTGCACGCGGTGGAAGGGTGGAAGCTCTCGGTGGGCGACGACGCGCTGAAGCTCGCCGTGGCCGACTCGGGCATCGATCCCGACCAGCCCGAGCTGGGCGGGCTGCTCGCGGACGGAAGCCTGCGCATCGTCGACGCGATCAACGTGACCGGCGAGCCCGTTCCCGCCGTGACCGACTCGTTCGGCCACGGCACGCCGGTCGCGGGCGTCATGGCCTCGCGCACCAACGACGGCCCGCACTTCACGAACGGCGGCACCGCCGGCGTGTGCGGCGGTGACGGCGTGACGACCGCCGGCTGCCGCATCGTGCCCATCAAGATCGCGCCCGGGCACTCGGGCGACGCCACGTCGTTCGACATCGCGCGCGCCATGATCCACGCCGCCGACGTCGGCGCGCGCGCCATGAACCTGTCGTTCGCGGGGCCCACCAGCAGCCGCATCGAGCGGCTCGCGCTCACGTACGCGCTGCTCCACGGCTGCGTGGTCGTGGTCGCGGCCGGCAATCGCGGCGCCGTCGCGCCCACCGAGCCGCAGTACCCGTCGGCCTACTCGGCCGAGGGCCTGTGCATCCAGGCCGGCGCCTCGACGTCGTTCGACGAGCGCGCGGTGTGGTCGTCGTACGGCCCGGGCCTCGACCTGCTGGCGCCCGGCGCGAACATCTGGACCACGTACATGACGTACCCGAGCTGGGCGGGCCGCTCGTACGACGGCTACGTCGCCGCCTCGGGCACTTCGTTCGCGGCGCCGTTCGTGACAGGTGCCGTGGGCCTGCTCGCGAGCGCGCGGCCCGAGTTGATCGACACCGACTTCCAGCACGTGCTGCGCGAGACCGCCGACGACCTGGGCGCACCCGGCCCGGACGAGCAGACCGGCTGGGGACGGCTGAACCTCGCGAACGCGCTGCACGCCGTGCGCCCCGAGGTCGCGATCTGGCACGACGAGGTCGCCGCCGACTCGCTGGTGCCCGACGGCGCCGGCACGCTGGCGATCGGCGAACGGGGCATGGGCACGCTCGATCGCTTCCGCGGCGACGTGGCGGTGACGCGCTGGGCCGCGTACGCCACCGTGGCGATCCCCGACTCACTCGCGGACTCGCTGCACGTGTGGCCGCGCGTCGGCGGCACGCTGGCCGCGCGCGGCGACTACCGGCTGCCGTACTTCTCCGCGACGGCCGAGGTGGTGTCGCAGAGCGGGCGCACGTTCACACTGCGCGGCTGGCTCTACCGCTCCGACGAGGACACGACGTTCGCCGGCTGGATCCCGCTGCCGCCCGAGTACGTGCGCTTCGGCTTCACGGTGCTCGGCCGCGCGGCGCGCGCGCTGGCGATCGCGCCCGTCGCGGGCGCGGGCGAGGGCGCGGCGGGCGCGCCGACGCTGCGCGCCGGCCCGAGCCCGTTCCGCGGGGCGCTCGACGTGGTCG
>CAZIXL010000825.1:0-1785 GCA_964542885.1 uncultured bacterium | reverse complement strand
CGCGCCGGGCGGCGGCCCCGGCTCGCTGCCCGCGCCGCGGGACCAGGGCCTGATTCCGCGCTTCCGCGTCGAGAGCCCGCTGGGCGTCGAGTTCTAGCGGCTCTACCTGAACCTGGCCCGCTCGCAGGGCCGCGAGCTGCCGCGCGTCATCATGGTGACCAGCTCGACCCGCGGCGAGGGCAAGACGACGACCTCGGCGTGCCTCGGCATCACGCTCGCCCGCGAGCACCGCCAGCGCACGCTGCTCGTGGACTTCGACCTGCGCAGCCCGGCGCTGCACCGCGCCCTCGGCGTTCCGGGCAGCAGCTGGGGCCTCGCCCAGATGCTGGTGGCGCGCAACTTCGACGAACGCTTCGTGCGCCACACGGCGCTGCCCGACCTGGACTTCCTCTCGGCGGGACGGAGCGACCGGCCCGCGGCCGAACTGATCGACACCGACTCGGTGGAGTGGTTCCTCGAAGAGGCCCGCAAGCGCTACGAGCTGGTCGTGCTCGACACGGCGCCCAACCTGGCGGTGCCCGACCCGCTGATCATCGGCCGCTCGGTCGAGGGCGTGATCTACGTGGTCAAGGCCGGCGCGACGCTGCGCAAGGCCGTGGAGTACGGCGTCAAGGTGCAGCGCGAGGCGCGCGAGAACGTCCTGGGCGTGCTGATGAACGACCTGGGCGAGTTCCTGCCGACCTACTACGGCTACAAGTCGAACTATTACGGGTACACCACCGAAGCCGCCGAGGGCTGAGCCCGCCGTGCCGATCGCCCGGAGAACCACCCCCGCAGCGCGACGTCACCGGTCCGCGTGCCCGGTCGCCGGGGACGCGGGCGGGAGGGCGCGCGCGTGAAGCCGACCGTCGCGGCCGTGCTGCCGGCCCACAACGCGATGCCGGACGTCCTCGAAGCCGTGCAGTCGGTGCTCGACCAGGACCGGCTCGTCGACGAGATCGTGGTCGTGGACGACCGCTCGACCGACGGCACCGGCGACGCCCTGCGCGCCCGCTTCGGCGAGCGCGTGCGCGTCGTGCCCGGCACGTTCGGCAGCGCCTCGGCCGCCCGCAACGCCGGCTGGCGCGCGGCGCGTTCGGAGTGGATCGCGTTCCTCGACGCCGACGACCTGTGGGCGCCCGACAAGCTGTCGACGTGCCTCGGGCTGTTCGCGGCCGCGCCGCACGCCGACTGGTGCTTCAGCGACGGCACGGCGAGCTGGCTCGACGGGCAGCAGCACGCGTCGTTGCTGTCGCTGTACGCCGACCTCGAGGAGCCCTACTGCGGCTCCCCGGTCGCGGAGCTGTGCGAGGTCAACTTCGTGCTCACGTCCTCGGTCGTCGTGCGCCGTTCGGCGATCGAGGCGCTCGGCGGGTTCGACGAGACCCTGAGCCACGCCGAGGACGTGGACCTGTGGATCCGGCTGTCGCGCCGCGGGCTCGCCACGGGGACGAATCGCTCGCTCGTCCGCTACCGCGCGCGCCCGACGGGGCTGTCGGCGCAGGCCGACAAGCGCAACGTGGGCGCGGCGACGATGTTCGCGCGCCTCGCCGCCGACCCGACGCTCGACCTGGCGCTGCGCCTGGCCGCGAGGCGCCGCGTCTCCCGCCACCACCACCGCCTCGGCATGGCGGCGCTGCGCGAGGGCGACACGCGCGAGGCCCGCGCGCACCTCGTGAAGGCGTGGATGTTCCCCGGCTTCGTGCTGCCGGTCGTGCTGGCGCTCGCCGCCACGTTCCTGCCGCGGGCGTTCTTCCAGCGGCTGCGCGGCCGGCGCTCGGTCGGCGCCGTCGCCGGCCCCATGCT
>CAZIXL010000824.1:0-1790 GCA_964542885.1 uncultured bacterium | reverse complement strand
GCCCCCCTTCGCGAAATCGAGCGCGTCCAGGTCGAGGGCGTTCATGCGCCCTCCGCGCGCGAGCGGCCGACGAGCACGTCGCGCACCGCCACGGCCAGCGCCGCGTTGGTGGCGATGGCGCCGGTGCCGAAGCCGGCGGGCCCGCCCTCCCAGTCCGTGACCACGCCGCCGGCCTCCTCGACGATCGGCACGAGCGGCACGGCGTCCCACGGGTGCAGCACGCCGTCGGTCATCACTTCGGCGCGCCCGGTCGCCACGAGCAGGTAGCCGTAGCAGTCGCCCCACGAGCGCGCGAGCGCCGCGCGCGAGGCGAGCGCGTCCCACGCGCGCTTCTTGCGCGCGTCGCACGTGAAGCGCTCCTCGGTGGCGAGCACCGTCGCGGACGCGAGGTCCGCCTCGGGGCTTACGCGGCAGCGCGCCCCGTTCCACCAGCAGCCCTCGCCGCGTGCGGCGGCGATCCACTCGCCCAGTGCCGGGAACGCGATCGCTCCCGCCACGACGGCGCCGTCCTCGACCACGCCGACCATCGAGCCCCAGAGCGGCACGCCGCGCACGAACGACTTCGTGCCGTCCACGGGATCGAGGAACCAGCGCCGGCGCGCGCCGGGGGCGGTCTCGCCGAACTCCTCGCCGGTCACCCCGTCGGCGGGAAAGCGGTCCGCGAGCCACGCGCGCGCGGCCTGCTCGGCTTCGCGATCGGCGCGCGTGACGGGCGAGCCGTCGGCCTTCTTCTCGACCACGAGCGGGGAGCGGAAGTGCTTCACGGCCGCCTCGCCCGCGAGCCGCGCGAGCTCGGCCGCGGCCTCGAGGAGCTGCTTCGGGGATTCGTTCACGCCGATCTCCGGACGGCGAGGCCGGCTGCGGCCATCGCCCGCTTGAGTTGGTCCAGGCTCGCGAGCCCGTCGTGCAGGATGCCGGCCAGCAGCACGGCGTCCGCGCCTCCTTCCGTCACCGCCGCGACCAGGTGGGCGGCCTCGCCGGCACCGCCCGAGGCGATCACAGGCACGTCGACGGCGGCCGAGACGGCCGCCGTGAGCGCCAGGTCGTAGCCCCGCCGCCCGCCGTCGGCGTCGATGCTCGTGAGCAGGATCTCGCCCGCGCCGCGCCGAGCGCACTCGGCCGCCCACGCGACCGCGTCGCGCCCGGTCGGGCGCCGCCCGCCGTGCGTCCACACGGTCCAGCGGCCATCCTCGCGCTTCGCGTCGATGCTCGCCACCACGCACTGCGCGCCGAAGCGCCCGGCGGCCTCGGTGAGCAGTTCCGGGCGCTCGATCGCGGCGGTGTTGACGCTCACCTTGTCGGCGCCGGCACGCAGCGCGCGCGCCACGTCGTCGGCCGTGCGGATGCCGCCGCCCAGCGTGAGCGGCACGAACAGCCGCTCGGCCGTGCGCCGCACCACGTCGAGCGCGGTCGCGCGCTCCTCGGGACTGGCCGAGATGTCGAGGAAGCAGATCTCGTCGGCGCCCTGCGCCTCGTAGCGCACGGCCAGCGCGACCGGGTCGCCGACGTCGCGCAGGTCCACGAACGCGGTCCCCTTCACGACGCGCTCGCCGCGCACGTCGAGGCAGGCGATGAGCCGCCGCGCGAGCATCTATTCCTCGCTCCAGCGCACGCGGCCCTTGGTGCTGAACACCGTGCCCGTGTCCGCCAGCGCCTCGCGCAGCGCGAGGCCCGTGGCCTTGAACGCGGCCTCGACCACGTGGTGGCGGTCGCGGTCGCGCAGCACGCGCACGTGCAGCGTGAGCCGCGCCGCGTCGGCGAACGAACGGAAGAAGTGGTCCCAGAGCGCG
>CAZIXL010000823.1:0-1790 GCA_964542885.1 uncultured bacterium | reverse complement strand
TGTCGGGACCCGGGGACCGGTCGGAAAAGCGTGGACGCAGCGTGCCACAGCGTGGCGACCGCGTCATGGCGGAACGGTGATCGGCCGGAAACGAGCGGGGCGGCCCGGGTGGACCGCCCCCCTCCGTCCTCAGTCCAGCCCGCGTCGCTCGAGCAGCGGCTCGACCGAGGGCGCGCGGCCGCGGAAGCGCTCGTAGAGCAGCATCGCGTCCTCGCTCCCGCCCTTCTCGAGGATGTTCGTCCGGAACGACTTCGCGCTCGCCGGATCGAAGATCCCCTTCTCCTTGAACGCCTGGAACGCGTCGGCCTCGAGCACCTCGGCCCACAGGTAGCTGTAGTAGCCCGACGAATAACCGCCCGCGAACACGTGCTGGAAGTAGGGGCTCCGGTAGCGCGGCACGATCGTGGCCGGCAGCCCGGCCTCCTGCATGGCCTTCGCCTCGAACGCGTTCACGTCGAGCTTGCCGACGGGGGCCGGCAGCGTGTGCCAGCACATGTCGAGCAGGCTCGCGGCCACGTACTCGGTCGTGGCGAAGCCCTGGTCGAACTTGCGGGCGTCCGTGATCTTCTTCACCAGCTCCGCGGGGATCGGCGCCCCGGTCTGGTAGTGCTTCGCGTACTCCGCCATCACCTCGGGCTCGCGGGCCCAGTTCTCCATGATCTGCGAGGGCAGCTCGACGAAGTCGCGGGGCGTTCCGGCGACGCCGCGGTAGTGGACGCGCGAGAGCATCGAGTGCAGGGCGTGCCCGAACTCGTGGAACAGCGTCTCGGTCTCCTCGAGCGAGAGCAGCGCCGGCTCAGAGCCCGCCGGGCGCGAGAAGTTGCACACGTTCACGACGACCGGGCGCACCGACTTGCCATGGCTCGTGTACGTGTCGCCGTAGCGGCTCGACCACGCGCCGCCGCGCTTGCCGGCGCGCGGGTGGTAGTCGCAGTAGAAGACCGCCAGGTGCGAGCCGTCGGCGTCCTTCACCTCGAAGGCCCGCACCTCCGGGCTGTAGACCGGCAGGTCCTTGCGCTCGGTGAACGTCAGCCCGTAGAGCCGGCTCGCCGTGCGGAACGCGCCCTCGCGCACGTTGTCGAGCGTGAAGTAGGGCCGCAGGGCCGTCTCGTCGAGGTCGAAGCGCTGCTTGCGCAGCTTCTCCGTGTAGTAGAACCAGTCCCACGGCTCGAGCGTGAAGGGCTTGCCGTCGGCCGCGATCGCCGCCTGCAGGTCCGCCGCCTCGCGGTTCGCCACCGCCAGCGCCGGCTTCCACACGCGCTGCAGCAGGTCGTCCACGCCGGCCGGCGTCTTCGCCATGTTCTCGGCCAGCACGAAGTCGGCGTGCGTGGCGTAGCCGAGCAACTGTGCGCGTTCGGCGCGCAGCGCGACGATGCGCGCCAGCACGTCCTTGTTGTCGTACGCGTCGTCGTGGTTGCCGCGCGTCGTGTAGGCCGTGAACGCCTGCCGGCGCAACTCGCGGTTGTCGGCGTACTGCAGGAACGGCCACAGGCTCGGCGCCTGCAGGGTGAAGAGCCACTGGCCCCCGTGCCCCGCCTGTTTCGCGGCATCGGCGGCGCCCGCCACGACGCGGTCGGGCAGGCCGGCCAGGTCGGCGCGGTCGGCGATCAGCAGCTGGAACGCGTTCGTGTCGTGCAGCAGGTTGTCGCGGAACTTGACCGACAGCTCGGCCAGCTCGGCGTTGATCGCCCGCAGGCGCGCCTGGCCCTCGGGCGCGAGCAGCTCGCCGCCGCGCGCGAAGTCCTTGTAGGTGTTCTCGAGCAGCTTCGCCTGATCGGGCGCGAGCCCCA
>CAZIXL010000822.1:0-1791 GCA_964542885.1 uncultured bacterium | reverse complement strand
GGCACGTCGGGCCGCGCGCTCGTGTGGGTCGAGGAGTTCGCCGGCACCGCCGGGCAGTCGCCCGACCCGACGCACTGGACGTTCGACACGGGTACCGACTGGGGCAACGCCCAGCTCGAGTACGACACCGCGCGGCCCGCCAACGTGTCGCTCGACGGCCAGGGCCACCTGGCGATCGTGGCGCGGCGCGAGGACTACCAGGGCCAGCTCTACACCTCGGGCCGCATCAAGACGCAGGGCCTGTTCGCGCGCACGGGCGGGCGCTTCGAGGCGCGCATGAAGCTGCCGACGGGGCGCGGCCTGTGGCCGGCGTTCTGGCTGCTGGGCGCGGACGTCGGCACCGCGGGATGGCCCGCGTGCGGCGAGATCGACATCATGGAGTACCGCGGCCAGGAGCCGGCGGTCGTGCACGGCAGCCTGCACGGCCCGGGCTACTCGGGCGGCAACGCGCGCACGGCCTCGTACACGCTGCAGGGCGACCGCTTCGACGCGGGCTTCCACACGTTCGCGATCGAGTGGGAGACGAACAAGATCACGTACCTGGTCGACGAGAAGCCCTACCAGGTGCTCACGCCGGCGAGCCTGCCGAGCGGCGCGCAGTGGGTCTTCGACCACCCGTTCTTCATCGTCCTCAACCTGGCGGTCGGCGGGAACTACGTCGGCCCGCCCGACGGATCCACGGTGTTCCCGCAGACGCTGCTCGTGGACTGGGTCCGGGTCTACCAGGCGCTGTCTTGAGCCGCCGCCGCCCGCCGCGCCCGCCCGCCGCCGCGATCGCGCTGGCGGCCCTCCTCGCCGCGGCGCTCGCGGGCTGCACGGGCCCGCGCCGCGAACCGCCGCCGGGCGTGCTGGTGGTGACGCAGGAGCAGACGGCGTCGTGGGTGCGGAACTTCAACCCCCTCACGACGGCCGCCTCGGCGCGCTGGCCTTCGCTGGCGGGTGTCTACGAGCCGCTGTTCGTCTACAACAGCGTCCAGTCGCGCCAGGTGCCGTGGCTGGGCACGGGATTCGAGTGGCGCGAGGGCAATCGCGTGCTGCGCGTCACGACCCGCGACAGCGTGCTCTGGTCCGACGGCGAGCCGTTCTCGGCGCGCGACGTGGCGTTCACGTTCGGGCTGCTCAAGCGCTGGCCCGCGCTCGACCGCCGTGGCGTCTGGGGCTTCCTGTCGGGCGTGCGGGCGGTGGACGCGCGCACGGTGGACTTCGCGTTCCAGCGCGTCTTCATTCCCGGCTTCGACGAGCTCGCGGCCCAGCAGATCGTGCCCGAGCACACCTGGAAGGACGTCGAGGATCCGGTCACGTTCGCGAATCCCGAGCCGGTGGGCACGGGCCCGTTCACCGAGGTGCGCACGTTCCGCGACCAGGTGTGGGAGCTGGGCCGCAACCCGCATTACTGGCAGCCGGGCAAGCCGGCGCTCGAGGCGCTGCGCTTCCCGGCGTACCCGTCGAACGACCGCGCGAACATGGCGCTGGTGTTCGACGAGGTCGAGTGGGCGGCGAACTTCATCCCCGCGATCCAGCGCGTGTACGTGGACCGCGACCCGAAGTACCACCACTACTGGTTCCCGCTCACGACCGGGGTCGTGTACCTGTACCTCAACACGACGCGCGCACCGTTCGACGACGTCCGGGTGCGCAAGGCGGTCAGCATGGCGATCGACCGCGCGCGCATGGTGACGATCGCGGCGTTCGACTACACGCACCCGGCCGACGCGACGGGCATGAGCGAGTCGTACGCGTCGTGGCACGACACGACGGCGGCGAACGCGGGCGCGTGGTGGGGCAGCGCGT
>CAZIXL010000821.1:0-1792 GCA_964542885.1 uncultured bacterium | reverse complement strand
CCGCCGGCGGAGTCGATCGACTACTACCAGAACAGCTACAAGATGGCGGTCTACCTGCAGCGCCAGCGGATCGAGGAGTACCGCCGGGGCGCGCACCGGCTGCCGCAGACGGCGAGCCAGGCGGGGCCGCCGGTGCGCGGCGTGCGCTACGAGCCGGTCACCGAGGATCGCTACCTGCTCAGCGCGGGGCGCGGTTCGCGCGCGGTCACGTTCGCCTCGACCGATTCGATCGCGGCGTTCATGGGCCGCACGCTCATCGAGCTGGGCATGCGCGTGGGAGGCTTCCGATGAGGCGCGGGCCGGCGGAACGCGGGTTCACCGCGGTCGAGCTGATGGTGGTGCTGGCGATCCTGGCGGTGCTGGTGCGCATCGCGATCCCGGTCTACCAGGGCGTGGCGCGCGACGCGGTGGCGTCGCAGGTGCTGGGCGACTTCAACGCGATCCGCGCGGCGGCGGTCGCGCAGTTCGAGGCCACGGGCCAGTACGCGCCGGACGGCGTGACCGGCGTGGTGCCGCAGGGCATGGCGCCGTTCCTGCCGCGCGACTTCAAGTTCACGAAGCCGAACTACCAGCTCGACTGGGAGAACTGGGCCGTGTCGGACTCGTCGAACGCGGGCGCGACGGCGGGCATGGTGCTGGCGCTCACGGTCGTGACGCCGGACGAACGGGTGGGGCGCTACGTGGTCGCGACGCTGGGCCGCAACTGCACGCACTGGACCGTGGACGACGCTTCCACGTTCGTGATCGCGTCGACGCTCGAATCGCCGCGGTAGAACGGGGCAGTCGCGACCCGGCCGGGCCGCGGATGTCCGTGGCGCACCGGCTCTGCCGGGCAGGTGGCCGGCGGCGGCACGCTCGGCTCGGCATCCTGCCTCGCGCTCGCTGCATCCAGTCGGGCCTCACGCCCTCCCTGGCTTCGGACCTCCTCGGACGCACCGCCGCCGGCCACCTGCCCGGCAGAGCCGGCACGCCACGGACGCTTTCGGGTGTCCGCTGTCGCGGGCGTCAGACGCGCTTCGTCGCGGTGGCGCCCGGCATGCCCCAGCGGCCGAGGATGCTCTCGGCGACGAGCAGGGCCAGGGCGAGGATCGCGAACAGGCTCCACAGCTCGCGGCCGTAGCGGGCTTCGCGGACGCGGCGGGCCAGGTCGTCGCCGGGGTGCAGCACCGTCGCGCGGCCGGCGGGGAACGCGTCGAGCAGCGCGGGCTCGGGGATCTCGGCCAGGTCCGATTCGCGCGGGTCGGGGTTCACGGCGAAGCTGCCGCGCAGGCGGCCGTCGTGCAGGACGCGGTAGAGCCCGGGCTGCTCGAGCGGCGCCGTGGAGAGGCGCGTGGCGCCGCGTGCGCCGCCGACCGACACCGGCACGTCGCGGCCCGTCTCGTCGAGCACGCGCCACTCGCCCGTCGCGGCGGGCGCGCGCCAGACGTCGCCAGGCGCGAGCGAGGCGGCGGCGGTGCCGCGGCCCAGCACGCGCACGGCCTGGTGGAGCAGCGGCAGGAACGCGCCGCTCACGGCGAAGTCGCTGTTCGCGGGATCGAGCGAGGCGACCAGCACGAGCGCGTGCGGCGCCTCGATCAGCGCGGGATGCGCGCGGTCGTACTCGAGCAGCACGCGGGCGTTCGGGCCCGGCGCGAACGCGCGCACGGACTCGAAGCGCGCCGACGACAGCGGCTCGCCGGGCCGCGCGGGGAAGCCCTCGAGCACGGGGTGCCCGGCCGCGCGGCGCACCAGCCGCCACGCGGCGCCCGCGGGCGCGCGCCCGGCGTCGCCGAGCGTGCCGGCGCCGAGCTCG
>CAZIXL010000820.1:0-1793 GCA_964542885.1 uncultured bacterium | reverse complement strand
GCGGCCCGCGGCGACCTCACGCGCCAGGTCGACCGCAACCGCCTGCCGATGATGGGCCGGGTGTGGGGCCCCGACGCGATCGCGAAGAACGCCTCGACGTCGTTCTACGGCAACATCGTCGCGCTCGACGAATCCCCGCTGAAGGAGGGCCTGCTCGCCGTCGGGACCGACGACGGCCTGGTGCAGGTGAGCGAGGACGGCGGCGCGAGCTGGCGCCGCATCGACACGTTCCCGGGCGTCGGCGAGTACGCGTACGTCTCGCGGGTCGTCTTCTCGCGCCACGACGCGAACACGCTCTACGCCACGTTCGACCGCCACAAGATGGGCGACTTCAAGCCCTACGTGCTCAAGAGCGCGAACCTCGGCCGCACGTGGACGAGCGTCACGGGCGACCTGCCCGCGACCGAGCCGGTATACGCGCTGGTCGAGGACACGAAGAACCCGGCCCTGCTGTTCGTGGGCACCGAGTTCGGCGTGTACTTCACGCCCGACGGCGGTGCGAAGTGGATCCGCCTGAAGGGCGGGATCCCGGTCGCCTGCATCCGCGACCTGGCGATCCAGCGCCGCGACGACGACCTCGTGGTGGCCACGTTCTCGCGCGGCTTCTACGTGCTCGACGACCTCGCGCCGCTGCGCCAGATGGCGAACGAGGCGAAGCTCGCCCAGGAGGCCGTGCTGCTCCCGGTGCGCAGGACGCTGCTCTACGTGCAAGCGTCGCCCCTGGGCGGCCGCGGGCAGTCGATGCAGGGCGAGCGCTTCTACGTCGCGCCGAACCCGCCGTACGGCGCCACGTTCACCTACTACCTGAGCGACGCCTACGACACGATGAAGGAGCGCCGGCACGACGCCGAGAAGGCGCTCGAGAAGAAGGGTGGCAACGTCTACTACCCGTCGTGGGACAGCCTGCGCGCGGAGGCGCGCGAGGAAGCGCCCTCGATCGAGCTGACCGTGACCGACGCGCAGGGCCGCGTCGTGCGCAGGCTCACGGGGCCGGCGAAGGCCGGCTTCCACCGCGTCGCCTGGGACTTCCGCTACCCGGATCCCGAGCCGCCGGCGTTCACGCCGCGCCGCCGCGGGGAGTTCGAGAGCGCCGGCGGCGGGCCGCTCGTCACGCCGGGCACCTACCAGGTCGCGATGGCGAAGCGGGTGGAGGGCAGGCTCACCGCGCTCTCGCAGCCGCAGACGTTCGAGCTGACCGCCGTGACCGACGTGACGATTCCCGAGGACCCGGCGGCGCGGCTCGCGTTCCAGGAGAAGGTGAACGACCTGTGGCGGTCGCTTCAGGGCGCGACGCGCGTCTACGACCAGTCGGTCGAGGGCGTGAAGCTCCTGCAGAAGGCGCTCCTGCTCGCGCCCGCGGCAAGCGAGGACCTGGGCCAGCAGGCGCGCGCGATCCAGGCCCGCCTGACGGACCTGGGAGTGGTGCTGCGCGGCGACGGCGTGGTGCGCGAATACAACGAGCCCGTGGCCCCGTCGCTCGTCGAGCGCGTGCGGCAGGTGACCGACGGCGCCTGGGAGTACACCGGCCCGCCCACCAGGACGCACCAGCGCAATTACGAGATCGCCGACGCCGAGTACCGCAAGGCGCTCGCGACGCTGCAGTCGATCGTCGCGGACCTCGACGCGCTCGGCGTGAAGGCCGAGGCGGCCGGCGCCCCGTGGACGCCCGGGCGCATGCCGACCTGGAAGTAACGCCCGCACGCATCGCGAGGGTGCCCCGGACGACCCGGGGCACCCTCGGTGCATCCGGGGCCGCACCCGGATCGATCTGCTACCTTTCGCCGGTCGCGTTC
>CAZIXL010000819.1:0-1795 GCA_964542885.1 uncultured bacterium | reverse complement strand
GAGCGCATCCTCGCGTGGGAGCTCGATTCGCTCGACGAGACCGCGCTGCGCGCGGCCGTGGGCGTGCTGGAGCGCGTCGCCGAGAAGGGCGACCCGACCGAGGTGAAGCGGCACCTGCACGGCATCGTGCCCGAGTACCGCGAGCCCACGCCGGAGGAGCTGCGCCTGCAGCCGGCGCCGCCGCGCCCCGACGTCGAACTGCCCGCGGCCGTCGCCGCGCCGCCGCCACCGGCGGTCGACGTGGCCGACCGGCTGCGCCAGACCGTCGACGCGGGGATCGCCGTCGCGGCGCTCGTGGCGGCCTCGCCGCTCTGGCTGGCGCTCGTGGTCGAGGGCCGCCTCCGCGGCCGCCGCGACGTGCTGCTGAACGAGGTGCGCGTGGGGCGCTCGCGCCGGCGCGGCCAGCGGCGCGCGAAGCCCGCGAACGTCTCGATCGACCGGCGCAATATCGAGCGCCGCACGCAGGACCTGCTCGGCTCCCCGATCACGTGCGCGCGCTTCCGCGCCGACACGGGCCCGGTCGCGCGCTGGGTCGCGCGGCACCGCCTCGACAAGCTGCCGTGGCTGCTCAACGTCCTGCGCGGCGAGATGGCGCTCGTGGGCCCGAAGCCCGAGAAGGAGGAGCTGGTCCTGCGTTTCCAGAGCCTCGTGCCGGACTACGCGCGCCGCTTCACGGTGCTGCCCGGCCTGACCGGCCTCGCGCAGGTCTCCGAGATTCCGGACGCGCAGGCGGACGGCGTCGTGCGCCGCGTGCACTACGACCTGTTCTACGTCGACCATCGCTCGCTGCTGCTCGACCTGCGCACGCTCTCGCGCACGTTCGGCGTCGTGTTGCGGCGCCCGCGCGTCGGCGCCGGCGCACCGGCGCCGGTCACCGAAAGGCCCGCGGCATGACGGCCGCCGGGTGGAGTGAAGTAAGATGCGGCCGATCCGGCCCGGGGCGGTCCGCGTGGCGCAGGCCCAATCCAGCGGGCCGTGGGTGCAGACCGCGGCCGGCGATTTTACCGGCTGCAGCCTGCTCACCAACACCGCCGTGTCCGACGCCAGCGGCGGCGAGGTCCGCCTGAAGTCCGTCCTGGAAGATTACTTCACCTCGCCCGCCATCGACTACACCCGCTGGATCACGGGCCAGCTCTACAACTACGGCGGCGCCTTCCCGCCCGTGGTGTCCAGCGGCGTGCTGGCCGTCAACGGCTCCTACCTGCGCTCGGCCGGCCAGATCACGGCCACCCAGCGCATCATTGAAATGCGCGCCCAGCTGCGCGTGCCGCCACCCAACACGGCCTGGGGCGATATCGGCTTTGGACGGGCGGACTCGCCCGGCTGCACCCCCTCCGGCTGCCCGGCCGGCGACAACCGGCTGTTCATCACCACCGACGCCAACCTGGTGCAGGCCAACGCCCGCAACTTCGGCGAAGGCTCGGCCACCAACGTCAATCTGCCGAGCGTTGACCCGTCGCTCTGGCACACGTACCGGATTGAGTGGAGCCCCACCGCGGCCGTCTACTATGTGGATGGCGCCCAGGTGGCCAGCATCACCAAGGCCTCCACCTACACGCCCTACGTCTGGCTCTACACCCTCAACCCTGGCGCCACCGTCCAGGTGGATTGGGCGCGCGTGCTCTATTACCCGGTCACCACCGGCACCTTCCAATCCTGTCCGGTGGATTCCGGCGCCACCACCAGCTGGGGTGTCCTCACCTGGGGCGGCAGCACGCCGTCCGGGGCCGGCGTCTCGTTTGAGACCCGCTCCTCGCCGGACGCCAGTGCCTGGTCGGCCTGGAGCCCGCTGGGG
>CAZIXL010000818.1:0-1796 GCA_964542885.1 uncultured bacterium | reverse complement strand
CAGGTCGTCGATGCCGCCGCGCTTGACCGCATTGCTCACCGAGCCGAGCGGATCGAGGTTCGCCAGGTCGTCGCCGAACTGCCACGCGCGCGTCTCGGTGAGCCGCTCACCGCCCTTGCCCGCGGCCGGCACGCGGTGGTCGCCCGCGCCGCCCGCGTCGAGCGAGCTGAAGATCTCGTTGAGCGAGTCCTGGCGGATGCGGCGCTCGCCGCGCGGCGTCATCTCGAAGCCCGTCGTCGTGCGCTGCGCCTCGCCGGACTCCTCGAGCATCTTCTTGAAGTCCTCGAGCCCGAACTTCTCGTCGAAGAAGCCGTACTCGCGCCCGAAGTGCTCCATCCACTTGAGCGCCTCGTCCACGTCGCCGCCGGTCTGCAGGAGCAGGTTCCGGTAGATGTCCATGAGCTGGCGCAGGTGCTCGAGGTCGTGCGGGCGCGGCCCACGCCAGCGGGTGTAATCGAAGCGCATGAGGCCATGTTCTCCGGGGCTCGGGATCGCGCGGCACGACTCGGTGGTCATGATGCCACGCGGCCCCCCGCGGGTGCGAGCGCGGAGGGCCGGCGCGGCCTGCGCGGGCCCAGGCGCGGGCCGCGCTCCGGTGAAATCGGGGTCAACGGCCCTGGAGCAGCCCCTTCTCGTGCGCGTCGGGCGCCGTCGCCAGGTCCACGACCCGGGGCGTGATCACGACCAGCGTCTCGGAGTGGTGCTGCTGCGAGACCTGCTTCGAGAAGAGCCACGGGATCGCGCGGCCCAGCACCGGCAGCCGCCGCACGGTCTTCACGTCGGACGTCCGCGTGAAGCCGCCCAACACCACGGGCTCGCCGTCCTTCGCCATCACCGTGTTCTCGACGATCTGGCCGTCCTTGACCGGGCTGCCCGAGATGCTGCCGCCGAGCTGCGTCAGCTCGATGCGGAGCCCGAGCCGGATCTGGCCGCTCTCGCCGAGCGACGGCGTGACGTCGAGCAGCAGGCCCGAGTCCATGGTCTGGGTCTCGAACAGGTTCGTGTACGCCGCATAGCGCGTGACGTACGTCGTGCGCTGGCCGTCGAGGATCGTGGCGGGCTGGTTGTTGAGCGTGAGGATGCGCGGCGTGTCACGGTAGGTCACCGCGCCGCTGGTCTCGAGCAGGCGGAAGGACGTCGCGAGGTTCGCGTTGGCCTGCTCCTGGTCCGACTGGCCGGTCTGTCGCTGCTTGTTGAGGTAGGTGACCTCGGGATACCCGGGTTGCCGGACCGACTGGGCGCTGCGGGTGCGCGTGTTGCTCGCCGTCCAGCGCGCGTACGCGTCGCCGTAGACGTTCCAGTCGAACCCCATGTCGCGGCTGGCGTCGGTGTCGACCTCGATGATGCGCGCCTCGAGCGCGATCTGGCGCGGCGCGACGTCGAACTGGGCGGCCTGCGCGGCGACGTGTTCGAGGTCGGCGGGCTCGCCCTCGAGCACGATCAGGTTGGCGGCGTCATTGCGCCGGAACGTCACCAGGTGGTCGGTGCCGTCCTCATTCCACCGCAGCACGCCGGGGCCGGCGGTCTCGGTGACGCCCAGCATGTCGCACAGGTCGCGGGGCGAGACGAACGAAGGCTTGAGCGCGCGCGTCTGGAGGCCGGCGTGCGACGGCACGGCCAGGACCAGCGCCGCGCCGATGCAACAGGCCAGGGCGAGTCGGCGGTTCATGAGCGGCTCCGGATTCGAATTTGGGGAGCGGGTGCGGCGGCGGCCGGCAGCTCGCTCGAATCGGGGGTCCGCGCGACGGAGGCCGGGCGATCGGGACGGCGGGGCACGCGCGCAGAATGTCACCGAC
>CAZIXL010000817.1:0-1800 GCA_964542885.1 uncultured bacterium | reverse complement strand
CGGGACATCGTACGGCTCCACTCGCCACGAGACGGTGCCGAGCGTCGCGGCCCGATACGTGAATGGGAACGTGTAGGAGTGGCCCAGCGCGAGCGAATCGACCGTTGGGTTCGCGTGGTCCAACTGCAGCAGGCGCTCCATCTGCGTCGAGGCCTCGCCCATCGCTGCCCGCGCGACCTCGTAGCGCCCCACCTGCCCGCGGCCCACGCTGAACGTGTAGGCCAGCCCGAGCACGGCGAGGACCGCGATGATCGTGGCGATGAGCGCCTCGATCAGCGAGAAGCCCCGCTCCCGAAGGCAAGGCCGCCCGGAGCGATCCGCCCGGGCGGCCAGGGGAGGCCGATGCGCGATGGGGGACATCCGCTCGCGACTAGTGCCAGGGATCCGTGTCGTTCGGGTCCGGCGGGTAGGTGTAGGTGAGCGTCAGGCCCTCGGTCGGCCGTCCGGCGACGCCCGTCGCCGTGGCCGTGAAGGTCGTCTGGCTGGCGCTCGAGATCGCGAAGGTCCAGTTGATCTGGGCCTCGGTCAGGTCGACGTTCAGGTTCGCGAGCGTCGTCGTGTACGTGTTGTTGACCTGCCGGTACGTCTGCTCGGCCGTGACGATGGCGCCGATCGCGCCCTTCGCCTCGGTCTCGCGTGCGTCCTTCACGTAGTTGATGTAGAGCGGCACCGCGACCGCCGCGAGGATCGCGACGATGACGATGACGACCATGAGTTCCATCAGCGTGAAGCCGCGCTGCCCGTTCAGTCTCTTCTTCATCTGCGTACGACCTCCTTCGGCTCGCTCCCCTTCGAGGACCCACCGCCCGAGCCGGGATGACGCCCCCGGTCCGGAGGCGCGATGGACCCTTTCTTCCAAACCCTCTTCTCTTCCAGAGCTTCTTCCGGGTGCTAGTGCCCCGTCAGCCCGGTGCGCATCGCCTGGCCGAGGTTGAAGATCGGCAGGTAGAGCGCGACGAGCATCACACCGATGATGACGCCGAGGACCACGATCGCGATGGGCTCGACGAGCGACGAGAGTCCCTCGACCTTGGCCGTCACGCGCTGCTCGTAGAAGTCCGCCGTGCGCATGAGCATCTGGTCGAGCTTGCCGGTCTCTTCACCCGTCGCGGCCATCTGCACCAGCATGTCCGGGAACACTCCCGTGTCGCCGAGCGCGCGGGAGAGCGAGATGCCCTCCTCGACCTGCTCGCGGACGCGGTCGATGCCCCGTTCCAACACACGGTTGCCGGGCACCGGGCGCATGACCCGCAGCGCGGTCAGGATCTGGGTCCCGCTGCCGATCAGGATCCCGAGGGTCCGGGAAAACTTGGTAACAGCATACATGCCGATGAGGGGCCCAAAGAGCGGGAAGTTGAGCTTCAGCCGGTCCAGGGTGAAACGCCCCTGCGGACTCCGCGCCCAGATCCAGGAAAGGCTGGCGAGGCCTACGGACAAGGCGATGAACAGCAACAGGTTGTGCGTGGCGAACTGGCTCACCGCCAGCAGGATCCGGGTGGGCAGCGGCAGCTGCACGCGGAAGCGCTCGTAGATCGCCGAGAACATCGGGACGATCTTGAAGATCATGGCCAGGAAGACCAGGACCGCGAAGCTGAGGACGAAGATCGGGTAGCGCAGGGCGGCCTCGACCCGCAGCCGCAGGACCTCGGCCCGCTCGAGGTAGCTCGCGGTGTGCTCGAGCACGTGGTCGAGCGTCCCCGACAGCTCGCCGGTCTGGACGAGGCTCACGAACACCTCGTCGAACACGTGCGGATGCCGGCCGAGCGCCGCAGCCAGCGACTCGCCCTTCTGCACGTCGTC
>CAZIXL010000816.1:0-1800 GCA_964542885.1 uncultured bacterium | reverse complement strand
GCCAGAAGGAGTCCACGGTCGCGAACGTGGTGGCGACGCTCGAGAAGTACGGCGCGATGGAATACACGATCGTCGTGTCGGCCTCCGCCTCCGAGTCGGCGCCGCTCCAGTACATCGCGCCCTACGCGGGTGTGGCGATGGGCGAGGAGTTCACCTACTCGGGCGGCCACGTGCTGTGCATCTACGACGACCTGTCCAAGCACGCGACGGCGTACCGCCAGCTCGCGCTGCTGCTGCGCCGCCCGCCGGGCCGCGAGGCGTTCCCGGGCGACGTCTTCTACCTCCACTCGCGGCTGCTCGAGCGCGCCTGCAAGCTGTCCGACGAGAAGGGCGCCGGCTCGCTGACCGCGCTGCCGTTCATCGAGACGCAGGCCGGCGACGTGTCGGCGTACATCCCGACGAACGTGATCTCGATCACCGACGGCCAGATCTTCCTCGAGACCGACCTCTTCTACTCGGGCGTGCGCCCGGCCATCAACGTCGGCATCTCGGTGTCGCGCGTGGGCGGCAACGCGCAGGTGAAGGCCATGCGCCAGGTGGCGGGACGGCTGCGCCTCGACCTCGCGCAGTACCGCGCGCTCGCGGCGTTCGCGCAGTTCGGCTCGGACCTCGACAAGGCCACGCAGGCGCAGCTCACGCGCGGCGAGCGCATGGTCGAGCTGCTCAAGCAGGGCCAGTTCCAGCCCATGCCCGTCGAGAAGCAGGTGCTCTCGATCTGGGCCGGCACGAACGGCTACCTGGACGACGTGCCGGTCGTGGCCGTGCGCCGCTTCGAGAGCGAGTGGCTGGCGTTCCTCGAGAAGAGCTGGGCCGAGCTGCCGCACGACGTGAAGAGCGCGAAGGTCATCAGCCCCGACAACGACAAGAAGCTCCACGAGGCCTGCAAGGCGTTCAAGGCGCAGTTCAAGGCCTGAGCCGGGACGAACGATGGCGCTGAACCTGAAGGACATCCGTCGGCGGATCCGCTCGACGAAGAGCATGCAGCAGATCTTCAAGGCCATGGAGATGGTGGCGGCCGCGAAGCTGCGCCGGGCGCAGGCCCGCGCCCAGGCCGCGAGCCCCTACTCCGCCAAGATCGGCGAGATGCTCGCGAACCTGTCGGGCGCCGCGTCCGATCTGGAGCACCCGCTCTTCAAGGCGCGCGAGGTGAAGCGCACGGCGCTCGTCGTGATCACGGCCGACCGCGGCTTCGCCGGCCCCTACAACGTCACGATCCTGCGCCAGGCCGAGCAGCGCCTGCGCGAGGCCGAGCCGGGCTCGGTGCAGCTCGTGGTGGTCGGCCGCAAGGGCCGCGACTACCTGCGCCGCCGCAAGTACCCGATCCTCGCCGCGCACACGGACCTGCCGGGCGAGGCGAGCCTCGAGTTCGCCCGCAAGCTCACCGACGACCTCACCGCGATGTTCCTCTCGGGCGAGGTGGACCGCGTCGAGCTGATGTACACGCACTTCGTGAACGCGATCGTGCGCAAGGTGAAGCACGAGACGTTCCTCCCGGTCGGCGCCGACGCCGCGCAGGGCGCGGGCGGCGCGGACTCCGGCACGATCTTCGAGCCCGATGCCGAGACCATCTTCACCGAGCTGCTGCCGCGCTACGCGACCGCCAAGCTGTACGCGGCGCTCGCGGACTCGCTGGCGAGCGAGCACTCGGCGCGCATGGTCGCGATGGGCTCGGCCCGCAAGAACGCGGGCGAACTGGTGGACACGCTCACCCTGCTGCGGAACCGCCTGCGCCAGGCGGCCATCACCCGCGAGATTTCGGAACTGGTCGGCGGCGCGGAAGCGCTCAAGTAACCCACTGGA
>CAZIXL010000815.1:0-1804 GCA_964542885.1 uncultured bacterium | reverse complement strand
GCGGCCGTCGGCCGTGCGCGCGATCGACCCGTTCGAGCCGCGCGTGGACCCGCCGGCGCCCGACACGTGCGGCTGCTCGCTGCGCGGCACCGTCGAGATCCAGTGGGACCGGCCGCTCGAGTTCAACACGCCCATGCGCGTCGAGCTCGACGCGCCGGGCACGCCGCCCGCCGAGCTGTCGCTGTTCATGGGCGCCCCGCGCGAGTTCCGCTTCGGCCCGCTGCCGTGCGGCGACTGGCGCCTCACGCTCGTCGGCGGGGGGCGCTTCCACTACGCGGACGCGCACGGCGACACGACGCGCGTCGTGCGCTGCGAGGGTCCCTCGCAGACGCGCATCGTGCTCGTGCCGACGCGGCGCTGAGGCGCGGGTGACGCGCGCGCACCGGCGGCCCGCGCCGCCCGCGGAACCCGTCCGCCGCGACGCCGCGATCGCGTGGCTCCAGTGGTCGGGCGTCGCGCTCGCGCTGGCCGCGATCGTGGCCGAGGTCCTGGGCGCCACGCTGCTGCGCGAACGCTGGTGGGGCGTGCACGCGTGGGCGTTCCTGCCCGGGGCCGCGTTCGCGCTCGGCGCGGCGCTCGTCGCGGCCGGCCTGCTGGCCGCGTGGCGCCGGCCGGCGTCGCTGGACCGCGGGCTGGTGCGCGCGCTCGGCGGGGCGCCGCCGCTGCCGGGCCTCGCGGGCCGCGTGCTCGCCGGCGCGCTCGCGGGCGGCGTCTTCTGGCTCTTCCGCGAGGGCCACACCCTGCTCGGCGACGGCAACGCGCTCGTGCGGAACATCCCCGCCGGGCAGTCGTTCCACGTCGACGAACCGCTCTCGCTGTGGCTCCACCACGTCTTCCACGCCGCGACCGCGGGGTGGTTCGCCGCGCCGGGACGCGACGCCGCCGACGTCGCGCACCTCACGATCGGGCTCTCGAGCGTGCTCTGCGGCGCGCTGTTCGTGCCGATCGCGTGGGCTCTCGCCGGCGACCTGCTGCGGCGCGAGGGCGCACCGCGCGGGACGGAAGCGAACGACGGCGCGGCGCACGTGCTCGCGTTCGCGGTGCTCGCGGGCCAGGGCGCGCTGCAGCTCTTCTTCGGCTACGTCGAGAACTACACGTTCCTCGCGCTGGCGCTCGCCGCCTACGCGCTCGCGGCCCTGCGCGCGATGGAGGACCGCGCGCCGCTCGCGCTGGCGGCCGCGCTGCTGGTGGTGGCGATGGCCCTGCACCTGTCGGCGGCGGTCGTGGTGCCCTCGTTCGTCGTGCTGGCGGCCCGTCGGCTGCTGGCGCCGCGTGCGCGGATCGCGGCCGTGCGCGATCTCGCGATCGGCGCCGGCTGCTTCGCGGCGATGCACCTGCTGCTCGCGCGCCTCGGCCACGGCTACGACTGGACCGCGATGCTGCTCGCGCTCGGCCGGCGCACGACGGATTCCAGCACGAGCTACGGCTTCCATCCGTTCACGTTCGCGCAGTTCGTGCACCAGCAGCTCCTGATCGGGCCGCTCGGGATGTTCCTGCTCGTGCCCGCCGGGATCGCCGCGCTGCTGGCGCGCCAGTGGCGCGACGGCCACGCGCTGTTCCTCGCCGCGCTCGCGCCCGGCTACCTCGCGGCGTCGTTCATCGCCGGCGACTCGAACCTGGGCGTCGCGCGCAACTGGGACCTGCTCGCGCCGGCGGGGTTCGTCTTCACGCTCGTCGCGCTCGGGCTGGCCCTGCGCTGCGACTGGGCGCCGGGAGAACGGCGGCGCTGGCTGTGGGTGCTCGCGCTCGCCTCGCTCTTCCACACGGTTCCGTGGATCGCCGTCAACGCCTCGGCCGCGCGCAC
>CAZIXL010000814.1:0-1804 GCA_964542885.1 uncultured bacterium | reverse complement strand
CGAGGCCGCCGACGCGCTCGACGTGACGCTGCCCGGGCGGCGGCGGCGGACCGGGCGTCCGCACGTGCTGTCGCAGGTGCGCGACGACCTGCTCGACCTGTTCCACGGGCTCGGCTTCTCGGTCTACACCAGCCCCGAGGTCGAGCTCGACGAGTACAACTTCGGCAAGCTCAACTTCGCGCCCGACCATCCGGCGCGCGACGCGCACGACACGTACTTCGTGAACCCCGACGTCGTCCTGCGCACGCACACGTCGCCGGGCTGGGTGCGCGCGATGGAGGAACTGAAGCCGCCGACGCGGCTCGTGTTCCCCGGCCGCGTGTTCCGCGCCGAGGCGGTGGACGCGAGCCACATGGACCAGTTCCACCAGATCGACGGCCTGTACGTCGACAAGGACGTGTCGATGGCGGACCTCAAGTCCGTGCTCAACACGTTCGCGCGCGCGATCTACCGCGCCGACCTGCCCACGCGCATCATCCCGATCTACTTCCCGTTCGTGGAGCCGGGCGTGCAAATGGACGTCCAGTGCGTGCGCTGCTCGGGCACGGGCCGGGAGCAGGGTCCCGAGGGCGAGAAGCGCTGCCCGGTGTGCAAGGGCACGAAGTGGGTCGAGGTGCTGGGCGCCGGCATGGTCCACCCGAACGTCTTCCGCGCGGTCGGGATCGATCCCGAGCAGTGGACCGGCTTCGCCTTCGGCATGGGCCTCGAGCGCATCGCCATGGGCCGCCACGGCATTCCCGAGATCCGCCTGTTCCTCGAAAACGACGTTCGCTTCCTGCGCCAGTTCTAGCCCGACCTGTTCATGAACCGGGAGCCGAGAGTGACGGATGTGCGTGAAGCGCAAGGAGCAAGCTTGTTCCGGGACGCAGGCGTGTCGGTGACACGTCGAGGACCGGAACAGGCCTGCGACGCCGCGATTCACGCGCAGCCGGCGCTCGCAGGCCCCGGGGTCATGAACAGGTCGGGCTAGGCTCCCGAGGATTCCATGAAGCTCCCGATTTCCTGGCTGCGGCAGTGGATCGACGTCGAGGCGGCGCCCGAGGCGGTCGCCGAGGCGCTCACGACGCGCGGCTTTTACGTCGAAGGGCTCGAGCAGCACGGCCGGCGCTACCCCGGCGTGGTCGTGGCGCGCGTGCTCGAGGCGAACAAGCACCCGAACGCCGACAAGCTCAAGCTCTGCCGAGTGGACTCGGGCACCGGCGAGCGCCGCGTCGTCTGCGGAGCGCCCAACGTGGCGGCGGGCATGATCGTGCCGCTCGCGACGCTCGGCACGGTCATGCCGAACGGCATGGAGATCAAGCGCGCGAAGATCCGCGGCGAGGAGAGCGAGGGCATGCTGTGCTCGGCACGCGAGCTGCAGCTCTCCGACGACCACGCGGGCATCCTCGACCTGGCCGCGCTCATGCCGACGGCCGACCTCGTGCCCGGGCGCGCGCTCGACGACTACCTGCCCGAGCCCGACGTCGTGCTCGAGGTCGAGATCCCGTTCAACCGGCCCGACGGGCTCGGCGTGATCGGGCTGGCGCGCGAGGTGAAGGCTGCGCTCGGCGGCCGCTGGACCGACGAGGCGAAGCGGCTGCTCGAGGCGCGCGTGAAAGCCGACGGCACGTTCGACCTGGAGCTGGAGGACGCCGAGGGCTGCCCGAGCTACCTCGCACACGCGGTCGAAGGCGTGCGCGTGGAACCCTCGCCGTCCTGGCTCGTGCGCCGGCTCGAGGCGATGGGCCAGCGCTCCATCAACAACCTCGTGGACCTCACGAACCTCGTGCTCTTCGAGTTCGGCCAGCCGGTGCACGCGTTCGAC
>CAZIXL010000813.1:0-1813 GCA_964542885.1 uncultured bacterium | reverse complement strand
GCGTGGACGCCGCCGCGCGCTGGGTGGCGCCCGCCGCAGGCAGCCGCATGGTGGACGCGTTCCGGCTCTTCCTCGACTACGACGGCGCGGGCTCGCGCGTCGCCGGCGAGAGCGTGCGCGCCACGTCGACGGACGTGGATCGCGTGGGCGCCTACGCCGTCCGCGCGAGCGGTGCGGACCTCGATGTGCTGCTCTTCAACAAGTCGACCGCGCCCGAGACCGTGTCGGTGGCGGTGGCCGGCGGCGTCGGTGGTAACGTGGCGCTCTACCGCTTCGACGCCACGCAGTCGCTCGGGCCGGCCGGCAGCGTCGCGCCATCCGGCGAAGGCTTCACGCTCGTGCTCCCGGCGCGCTCGGCGACGCTGGCGGTGACCGCGGCCGTCGCCGACGTGGGGCCTGCCGCCGAGGGAGCGCTGCGCTTCGAAGGCGCGTGGCCCAACCCGGTCCGCGGGCAGGGCACGCTGCGGTTCTTCCTGCCCTCGCCGGCGATCGCGAGCCTCGAGTTGTTCGACCTCGCGGGCCGCCGCGTGCGCACGCTCGCGCGCGAGCGCGCGTTCGCCGGCGGCCGGCAGGAGCTCGGCTGGGACGGACGCGACGAGCGCGGGGCCCGCGTCCCGGGCGGCGTCTACTTCGCCAGACTGCGCGTCGCGGGGGAGGCCGCGATCCAGCGGACGGTCGTGCTGGTACGCTAGACCGCCGACCACTCTCCCGGGAGGTCCCTTGAAGCGACGCTGGCCGCACGAAGGCGTGTACGCGCGCATCGGTCGCTCGCGCACGCACGGCGTGGGCGTGATCGCGATCCGCGAGATTCCGGAGCGCACGTTCGTGTTCCGTGGCGAGGACGAGCGCGTCCGCTGGGTGTCGCGCGCGGCGGTGCGGCGCATGCCCGCGGCGGTGCGCGCACTGTACGAGGACTTCGGCATGGTCTGGGGCGACCGGCTCGGCGTGCCGCCGAGCCTCAACCGCCTTTCGGTGGGCTGGTACGTGAACCACGCGAACCGACCCAACCTCGCGGTGGACGACGACGGTCGCTTCTTCGCGCTGCGCCGCATCCGCGCGGGCGAGGAGTTGACCGCGGACTATCGCACCTTCGTCGACGAGCCCCTGCCGTTCCGCCCGAAGCGCGTGCGGCGCCGTCCCGCGGGCCGCCGGGCGTCGCCGGGAGGGCGCTGAGCCGCGGCATGGGCCGGAGGGCCGCGCGCACTCCGGGCATGGGGTTCCCCAGCAGGCCACGGTAGCCTGGCCGCGGCGGCGACGGCCCCTCGAGAGCCGCGATCGTTTCGACAGGAGCCCACCATGGCCGAATCCGATCCTCGCCCCGCGTCCGCGTCGGACGGCAGGCCTGTCCTCGACCTGACCGAGTCCCAGCGCGCTGCCCTCGCGCGCCTCGCCCGCGACGAGTACGTCATCCCGCCGCCGATCGCGCTCGCACGCGACGCGGTGATCCCGAGCGACCCGATCAAGGGCGAGCGCATCAAGGCGTTCGTCGTGCTCAAGCCCGCCGCGCAGGCGGGGGCGGGCCTCGTGGCCAGCCTCAAGGACCACGTGCGGCAGGACCTCGGCCCCAGCGCGCAGCCCTCCGAGATCGACCTCGTCCCGAGCCTTCCCAGGACGCGGAGCGGGAAGGTCATGCGCCGGCTGCTCAAGGCCAGGGAGCTGGGCGAGGACCCGGGCGACCTGTCGACGATGGCGGACTGAGCGGGCGCGGGGCCGGCGGGGCCACCGCCGGCCCCGGCCCCGGCCACGCGCGCATCGCCTCGAGCTCGCGCGCCATGAGCTTGCTGAACTGGTGGTGCAGCACCCGCACCTGCTC
>CAZIXL010000812.1:593-1821 GCA_964542885.1 uncultured bacterium | reverse complement strand
TCGGGCGAGACGATCGACACGTTGGCCGCGGAGCCCGTCCCGACCCGAGGAACCGAATGATTCGCGCGATCGCCCGCCTGCTCTGCGCCGCCTTCCTCGCCGCCGCCCTCGCCACCCCGGCGCTCGCGACCAAGTACGCGGCCGAGTTCATGAAGATCCCGGTCGGCGCCCGCGCGGTGGGCATGGGCGGCGCGTTCGCCGCCGTCGCCGACGACGCGACCGCGCCCTACTGGAACCCGGCGGGGCTCGTGTACCTGCCGTATCGCGAGGCCTTCCTGCAGCACGCCGAGCAGTTCGGCAGCCTCGTGAACCACGACTTCGGCGGCGTCGTGATGCCGCTCAAGGCCGGCAAGGACCGGCGCGCCGCGCTCGGCGTGACGATGACCTGGGTCGGCGTGAACGACATCCCGATCACGCCGCGCCCCGGCGGGCTCCTGCCCGGCCAGTGGCTGGACTACGGCACCGACAACGACCCGCTCACGCCCGGCAACGGCCAGGGCAACGGCAAGTGGGATCCGGGCGAGCGGCTGCTGCTGAGCGCCGACGACCTGTTCATGGCCAGCAGCCGCGACCTCGCGGTGGGCCTGTCGTACGCGCGGCAGTACGGCCCGCGCTGGTGCTTCGGCGGCACCGTGAAGTTCGTGCGCCAGAGCATTCCCGACACGCTCCCCGGCGAGCACGCGACCTCGTTCGGCGCGGGGCTCGACGCCGGCCTCACGTACATGCCGGGCGACGCGGTCACGCTCGCGGCGGTCGTGCACGACATGACGACGACCTTCATCAGCTGGAACAACGGCGTGCGCGAGTCCGTCACGCCCACGATCACGACGGCGGCCGGCTTCAACTTCTACCCGGCCGAGCGCCACGCGATCACGTGGGCCGTCGACCTGGGCTGGAACTTCGAGAACCGGCAGTACGACGCCCAGCTCAAGATGGGGAAGGTGACCGCCGACCTGCGCACCGGCCTCGAGTACTGGTACCGCAACACCGTCGCGCTGCGCTCCGGCATCGGCGGCAAGGACCTCGACTTCGGCCTCGGCGTGCGCTACCGCCATTTCGGCGCCGACTACGCGGCGTCGCTGAACCGCTTCTTCGCCGCCGACGACCCCTCGTTCCCCGACGACTCGAACCTGGACGCGACCCACCTCGTGAGCCTGTCCTACAGCTGGTAGTCGCGACATCCCCCGCGGCGCCCGCCCCGACCAAAGGGCGCGCGGGGGGTGTGTCG
>CAZIXL010000812.1:0-583 GCA_964542885.1 uncultured bacterium | reverse complement strand
GGTGATGTCGCCCAGCACGGCGGCCAGCGCCGTGCCGGCGCCGCTGCCCTGGATGCCCGCCTTGGCGAAGGCGGTCAGGATGGTGACGGTTTGCTCGAAGGTCAGGCCGGATTTGACCGCCGCGCGAGCGCGTGACTAGTGTGCCGCGAGTCCGTTTTCGGGTCGGTGCACACGCGGGGGGGTGCGATGCGCAACGTGATGGCGCTGGTGCTGTCGGGCGGCGGAGGCGACCGCCTGGGCGTGCTCTCGGCCGAGCGCGCCGTGAGCGCGCTCCCGTTCGGTGGCAAGTACCGCGTCATCGACTTCTCGCTCAGCAACTGCTGCCACTCGGGCATCGAGCGCGTCGGCGTCCTGGCGCAGCACGCGCCCGCCTCGCTCAACGACCACATCGGCGCCGGGCGGCCGTGGGACCTCGACCGCCGCCAGCGCGGCGTCGTGATCCTGCAGCCCTACCAGACGCGCAGCCACGCGGGCTGGTACCGCGGCACCGCGGACGCGATCACGCAGAACTGGTCGTACCTCGAAGAGGTCAAGCCCGAGCGCGTGCTCGTGCTCTCCGGCGATCACGTCTACCGCATGGACT
>CAZIXL010000811.1:0-1831 GCA_964542885.1 uncultured bacterium | reverse complement strand
GGGCCGCACAGCACGAGCCCGCGCAGCGCGACCGGCGAGCCGAAGGGGCGCTCGAGCGCCGCGGCAACGCCGCGGCCCGCGCGCTCCATGAGCGCCTCGCCCGGCACGCCGCCCACGATGGTGGCGCTGTCGAGCGCCCGCATCTCCTCGGCGGTCAGCAGCAGCATGGCGGGTCCCCCCGGGTCACGAACTCAGTGGCGCTTGCCGCGCGAACGGGCGTCGCCGCCGAGATCGCGCCGCAGCCGGCGGCCGTACTCGGCGTCGCGCTCCGCGCGCGCGATCAGGTCGGGGTCCGACGACAGGAACGGCAGGTCGAACAGTTCCGGCTCGGCTTCCTGCTCGACGTAGATGCGCTCCTGCTCGTGGCGCTGGTACTGCGTCGCGCGCTCGAGGTTGTCGAACGACTTGCCGGGCAGGAACTGCTCGTGGAAGACGTCGTACACGTACACGTGGATCCTGTCGTCGGCCTTCACGCCGTCGGGCGGCGGATACACCTTCACGCGCGCCGCGCGAACCTTGCCTGAGGACATCCCTGCTCCTTGTTGGGGTTTCAGGCTCCCGGGGTCGGGGAGCCCTGGAGGGCGTCGACGATCCCCACCAGCTCGAACACGTCGTCGACGTCGTAGTCGGCGCCCGACACCTTCGTGTCGAAGGTGTCGCCGTAGCGCGCGAACACCGTCTTCATGCCGAGGCTCTTCGCACCCACCACGTCGCGCTCGGCCCAGTCGCCGATCATCATCGCCTCGTGCGGACTGACGCCCAGCTGCCGCAGCACCTCGCGGAACGGCGCGGGGGCGGGCTTGCGCTCGCCCGTGTCGTCGAACGTCACGACCGCGTCGAACACGTGCTGCAGGCCGAGCGCCCACAGGCGCATCCACACCTGCAGCCGCGGCGCGTCCGACACGACGCCCAGGCGGATGCCGCGCTTGAGCAGCTCGAGCAGCGTCATGTGCGCGTGCGGGTACAGCACCAGCTCGGAGTCGCGCGCGCGGCGGTACGCCACGATGCCGGCGGCGAGGATCTTGGGGTCCACCTCGCCGAACTCGCGCTCGAGCAGCGCGTCGAACACGCGCTGGAACTCGAGGCCCTGCTCGCGATAGATCGTGTCCACGCGCTCGCGCAGCTCCGCGCGCGACAGCCGGAAGCCGGCGTCGATCATGCCGTCGATGGCGGCATTGATCGCGGCCTCCTTCATGCGCATGAAATCGGTGAGCGTGTTGTCGAGATCGAAGACGATCGCTCGGATCACTGAGGTCGGTTCCGGCCCGAGGTCACTTGGTGGATTGCCCCACGGTCCTGCCGAGGCTGATCTCGCCGTTGTCGATCCGCAGGTTGAACCCGCACGCCGGGTTGTTGCACACCCACGCCTTGTAGGTGATCGGCGCGCCGTCGCGACCGTAGTCGGACAGCGGAAGCAATACGCCCTTGCCACACTTGCAGCATTCGGGAAACTCGATCATCCCATCCCCCTCCCCGCGCCGAACGCCGGGCGCGATCGCACGGGTGCATTTTCGGCCGCGCTCCGGGTCGAGTCCAGCGCTTTGTCGGCCGTACGCGATGGCCGCGCCGGCCGCATCCTGCGCGGCTTCCGGGATCTCGGCGCATTCCGGCGACGCTTCGCGGTGCACGCCGGATCGTCTACCGTGCCACCGTGTCCGAGACCGCACCGCGAGGGGGCTTCCCGCCCGGCGATCCCATGCGCGACGAGGCCCGGGAGCGCGGCGTGTGGGTGGAGCCATGGGTGCCCTGTCCGTTCGTGGAGACGGTTCCGTATGAACGAATCCCCTGAATCCCACGAGCGCATGCTCGACCGGGTGCTCGCCCGTCCGCG
>CAZIXL010000810.1:0-1832 GCA_964542885.1 uncultured bacterium | reverse complement strand
ACGCTCGGCGAGACCGGCGGCGACGCGGTCTCGATGTCGATGAACCTCGGCTACCTCGTCGGCACCGCCATCTTCGCGGCGCTGTTCGTGGCCGCGGTGCTCGTGCAGATCCGGGCGAAGCGTTTCCACCCGGTCGTCTACTGGGTCACGATCATCGCCACGACGACGGTCGGTACGACCATGGCCGACTTCGCCGACCGCTCGCTCGGGATCGGGTACGCGGGCGGCTCGACGCTGCTGCTGGCGCTGCTCGTCGGCTCGCTGTTCGTGTGGTGGCGCACGATGGGTACGCTGGCCGTGGAGAGCGTCCGCTCGCCGAAGTCCGAGTGGTTCTACTGGGTGACGATCCTGTTCTCGCAGACGCTCGGCACCGCGCTCGGCGACTGGACCGCCGACTCGGCCGGCTTCGGCTACCTGGGCAGCGCGCTGCTCTTCGGCGGCATGCTCGCCGTGCTCGCGCTCCTCTACTTCGCCACGCGCGTGTCGCGCACGTTGCTGTTCTGGCTGGCGTTCGTGATCACCCGCCCGCTCGGCGCGGTGGTCGGCGACTTCCTCGACAAGCCGCACGACCACGGCGGCCTCGCGCTGAGTCGCTTCGGCGCCTCCGGGGCGCTCGTCGCGTTCATCGTCGTGGCCATGCTGGTGTTCCGGCAGCGCCCGGCGGAGCGGGCGCACTGACCACCGTGCGCGCGCCGTTCGCGATCGCGGCCCTGCTGCTCGCGCTGGTCCCAGCGCCCGCGGCGCACGCGAAGCCTGCGGGGTGGGTGCGCGCGCAGACGTCGCACTTCGTGCTCTACGCGCAGGCCGACCGCGACTCGGTGCTGCGACTCGCGCGCAACCTCGAGAGCATGGCCGCGATGCTCGAGCGCGAGGGGCTCGGCGTGCGGGCCCCGCAGCGGGCGCCGGTCGTGATGCTGGCGATCGCCGACCGCCGCGAATTCGAGGCGAGCCTGCCGGTGCGCGGCGGCAAGCGCGCGGCGCTCTCGGGCCTGGCGCACACGACGCCCTTCGGCACGTGGATCGGGTTCGCGGCGTACGACGAGCGCGGCCGCATGGTGGCGCACCACGAACTGCTGCACACGATCGTCGACGCCTCGCTCGGCCGCGCGCCGCTGTGGATGAACGAAGGGCTCGCCGAGTACTTCAGCACGTGGCGCACGACGCCGCTCGGCGGACACTACGGCGACCGCATCCCGTGGCACGTGTGGGTCGTGCGCAACGAGCCGCCGCTCACGCTCGACGAGATGTTCGCGGTCACGACCGAAACGCCCGCGTACGCGCAGGGCGGCGAGCGCATGGCGCGCTTCTACGCGGAGTCGTGGGCGCTCACGCACTACCTGCTGCGCGTGGACGGGCGCACGCAGCCGTTCCGCGAGATGGCGCTGGCGATCGCCGACGGCGTGCCCGCCCGGCGCGCGTTCGGGGAGTCGTTCCCCGGCGAGCGCTGGGAGCAGGTGCCGAACCGGCTGGCCGACTACGTGGAAGGCGGGCGGTTCGCGTCGTGGGACATGGCGCTGGATCCGCCGCCCGGGGCGATCGACGTGGCGGTGCGCGAGGCCACCGCCGCCGAGGTCGACGCGCACGTCGGCATGTGGCGCGCGCACGGACGCGGGCTCGACGACCGCGCGACGCGCGCGCTGCTCGAGCGCTCCGCGGCGGCGCCCGGCGACCCGGCGCTCGCGCTGGCCGCGCTCGGCGCGCTCGACCAACGCGAGCACCGCGCCGCCGACGCGCGGCGGCACCTGCGCGCGGCGGCGGCCGTGCCGGACGCCTCGCCGCTCGCGCGCTCGGCGGCGGGCGGCGGCCTGCTGGTCGAGGCCGTGGCTGACGGC
>CAZIXL010000809.1:0-1834 GCA_964542885.1 uncultured bacterium | reverse complement strand
AGACCTCGCACGAGCTCGAGGTGCGCGACGGCGACACCGGCCCCACGGCCACGCGCGCCTACCGGCCGGTCGAGGTCTACGAGCCGGCATGGTGGGCCACCGCGGCCATCTGGGTCGTGGTGCTCGCGCTGGTCGTGATCGCCGCGGTGGTCGTGTTCATGGGCCGCCGCAGGCAGGTCTGCCTGCTGGTCCTGCAGGGTGGCGAGGAGGACGGGCAGTGGTTCGAGGTCTTCGACCTGCCGCTGCGCATCGGTTCCGGGCGCGAGAACGACGTGGTGATCGTGCGCGACGGGGTGTCGCGCAACCACTGCCTGCTGCAGCGCGAGGGGCGCGCGCTCGTGCTGGTGGACACGAACTCGGAGTTCGGCACCTTCGTGAACGGCGCCCGCGTCTCGCGGCACGCGCTGGGCGAGGACGACGTCATTCGGCTCGGCACCGACGTGGAGCTGGCCTACGAAGGGCGATGACACCCGACCGCGGGGTGCATTCACCCGTTGCGCCGGAGCCCTCCGGCGAAGCATGCTGATTCGTCCGCGGAAGGCACCGGGCCCCGGTGCCCTGGACACGACCAGGGGAACGAACGCGACATGGCGATGAACAAGGACTTCGGCCCGTTCGAGCTGAAGGAGAAGATCGGCAGCGGCGGCATGGCCTCGGTGTACCTCGCCGTGCAGAAGTCGCTGCAGCGCCCCGTCGTGCTCAAGATCCTCTACCCGCACCTGGCCGAGGACGAGAAGCTCGTCGCGCGGTTCGAGCGCGAGGCCCGCGCCGCCGCGATGATGCGCCACGAGAACATCATCCAGGTCATCGACTGCGGCCGGCAGGACGACGTCGCGTACATCTGCATGGAGTTCGTCGAGGGCATGGACCTCAAGAAGTGGCTCGAGGCCCACGGCACCCCGCCCATCGAGATGGCGCTCCTCATGCTGCGCGACCTGTGCCGCGGCCTCGAGCACGCGCACGGCCACCGCATCATCCACCGCGACATCAAGCCGGCGAACGTCATGCTGACGCCCGACGGCACGATCAAGATCATGGACTTCGGCCTCGCGCGCTCGGGCAACGAGACGAGCACGCAGATGACCATGGTCGGCTCGGTCCTGGGCACCCCCGCCTACATGTCGCCCGAGCAGGCGACCGGCGAGGTCGTGGACGAGCGCTCCGACATCTTCTCGGCCGGCGTCGTCGCCTACGAGCTGCTGGGCGGCACGCGCCCGTTCTCGGGCGACTCCTACTCGACCGTGCTGCGCGCGATCCTCACCGTGGACCCGCCCGAGGTCACGCACTTCAACCCGCTCGTGCCCGAGGACGTCGCGGCGATCGTGCGCAAGATGCTCGCGAAGGACGTGAGCAAGCGCTACGCGACGATCGGCCAGGCGCGCGAGGAGCTGGAGCTGGTGATCGAGCAGCTCGGGTTGCTGCGCGGCAAGGACCTGCTGAAGGAGTACGCCAGCTCGCCGGAGGAAGTGGCGCAGAAGTGGCGCTCCAAGCGCCTGTCGCGCCACCTCGACCAGGGCCTTTACTTCGAGAACATGGGCCTGGGCAAGATGGACGACGCGCTGCTCGAGTTCCGCCGCGTCCTCCACCTGGACCCCAGCAACACGGTCGCGAAGGACCACCTGAAGAAGCTCGAGCGCGAGCGCGAGAAGGTCGCGGCGCAGCAGGCGCCGCCGGCCGACGCGGCCGGGACGCTCGTGATGTCGCCCGAGGAGGCGGCGAAGGCGGCGCCGACCGCCGAGTCGCCGGCCGCGGGGGCCGCGAAGCCGGCGGCCGCGGCGAAGGCGCCGGCGAAGGCCGACGCGAAACCCGCGGCGAAGCCGCCCGCGAAGGCGCC
>CAZIXL010000808.1:0-1835 GCA_964542885.1 uncultured bacterium | reverse complement strand
GCGTCCCGCCGGGGCTCTACCTGGTGCGCCTGCGCGCCGGCGGCGCGGTGGCGGTGCGCCGGTTCGTCGTCGTTCCCTGAGTCGCTCCCCGATCCCCGACCCGAGGCCCGTTCCCCCCGTGACGCAAGCCGCACGCAAGCTCCGCCTGATGATCGTGGGCCCGCTGCCCCCGCCGATCGGCGGCGTCGAGACGTTCACGCAGGCGATCCTCGAGTCGGACGCGTTCGCGCCGTTCGAGCTGGCGCACTGCGACACGACGAAGAAGCGCGCCAAGGCGACGCAGGGCCGCTTCGACCCGCTGAACTTCGCGTGGGCGTTCGTGCACGCGATGCGGCTGCTCAGGGACATCGGGCGCTTCCATCCCGACGTGGTGTACGTACCCGTCGCGGGCACGCTCTCGGGGGTGCTGCGCGACCTGCTGCTGGCGGCGCTCGCGAAGCGCTCCGGGGCGGTCGTCGTGGCACACCCGCACGACGGCGAGGTGCACGACGTGCTGGCGAAGGGCGGCCTGCTCGGGCGCTGCGTGCGCGCCGGGCTCGGACAGTTCGACGCCATGCTCGTGCTCGGCGAGACGTGGCGCACGATGTTCGCGGACTACGGTGTCGAGTGCCCGATTTCGATCTGCCCGTCCACGGCGCGCCGCGAATTCTTCGAGCGCGGCGCCGCGTACGTCCGCCCGCCGCGGAACGGGCCCCCCGTGCGCCTGCTGTTCGTCGGGCAGGTCGGCCGGCGCAAGGGCGTGTACGAGCTGGTGCGGGCCGTGGCGAAACTGCGCGACGACGGCGTGCCGGTCCGGCTGACGCTCGTGGGGCCCTCCGAGCACGCGGGGCAGGTCGAGTCCGTGCAGGCGCTGCGTGACGAACTGGGCCTGGCGGACGCCGTGTGCCTGACCGGAGCCCTGACGGGCGACGCGCTCTACGCGCAGTTCCGCGAGCACGACGTGTTCGTGCTCCCGAGCCACACGGAGGGGCTGCCCGTCGTGCTGTTCGAAGCCGGCGCGTTTTCGCTGCCCGTGGTCACCACCCCGGTCGGCTCGATTCCCTCGCTGGTCGAGGACGGCCGCAACGGTCTGCTGGTGCCGCCGGGTGACGTCGACGCGCTGGCCGGCGCGCTGCGGCGCATGGCCGGCGACGCCGGGCTGCGCGAGCGCCTCGCCGCGTCGATGCGGACCGACCTGCAGCGGTTCCACCCCGATCGCGTCGCCGGCACGATCGTGGAGGCCGTGCGCGAGGCCGCGCGGCGAAAGGGCCGGGCGTGAACCCGCGCTGGCTGCTCGACCGGCTGTCCGTGATGTCGGCGGGCGAGATCGCGCACCGCCTGCGCCTCGCCGTGCGCGACCGGTGGTTCGTGCCCGCATGGGAACGTGACGCGCCCGCGGCCGCGTTCGCCCGGCTTTTTCGCGCCGACGCGGCCGCGGTCCTGCGGTCGCCCGCCGCCGCCTGCTGGCTGCGGGGCTCCGCCGGGCGCGACGGCTTCGAAGCGGCCCTCGCGGAAGCGCGCGCGCTCGCCGGGGGACGCTGGCGGCTCTTCGGCGCGGACGTCCGCGTGGACGATCCGCCGCGGTGGAACGCCAACCTGCGCAGCGGCGCCGAGTGGCCGGACCTTCCGAGCCGGGAACTGGTGCACCAGCACACCGACCTCGCGGGCGGCGCCAAGTTCGCCTGGGAGTTCGGGCGCCTCACCGCGCTGCCGTCGCTCGCGCTCGCCGCGCGGACCGGCGAGGACGTCGCCGACGCGCGGCGCGCGGCGCGCTGGCTGGCCGACATCACGGCGCGCGTGCCTCTCGGCCGCGGCATCCAGCACACGAGCGGGATCGAGATGGCGCTGCGCGTGCT
>CAZIXL010000807.1:0-1835 GCA_964542885.1 uncultured bacterium | reverse complement strand
CGCGAGCAGCGGCAGCTCGGTCACGACGCCGCCCGGGCGCCCGGGCGCCACATGCGCGCGAACACGCGGAACGCGCCCAGGCGGTCGCGCCGCAGCGGCGTGCTGGCCAGCTCGATCGCGAGCCAGGCGCCGTAGACCCAGCACATGGCTTCGCGCCATTCGGGGCGGATGAACTGGACGAACCACAGCGCGAGCAGCAGGAGGGACTCGTACGCCTGGAAGTTGAAGTTGGCGAGCAGCACCACGCCCAGCGCGCCCTGCAGCAGCGTGAGCGTCAGCTCCACGCGGTGCTCGGCGAGCGGCACGGTGGCCACGTGGCCGAGCGAGAGCGAGTAGACGATCGGGATCATCGCCGCGAGCACCGTCCACTGGTTGATGTTGCTCGAGGCCATGTTCATGAGCGCCATGCCCGCCTTGCCCGGGCTGCGTGCCCAGTAGGTGGTGGTCGTGAACTCGGGGAACTCCGAGAGGAACGGCGCCACCCACTGCACGAACACGAACTGCGGGATGCCCATGACCGACGCGAGCCCGACCATGCTGAAGAGGAACGGCGTCGCCGCGTGGTAGAGCATCAGCCCGCCGGTCACGAAGAGCGCGCCGATCGCGAGCGCGCGCCACGGCGGGCGGAAGCCCAGCACGATGCGCGGCACCAGCTCGCCCTCGCCGGATTCCCCGAACTCGCGCGGCGGCAGGCGCTGGAGCAGCCACAGGTAGGCCGCGTACATCGACAGCAGCACGCCCGAGTCCACGACGGTCAGCGAGCCCTTGGCGATGATCCAGACGAAGTAGAGGAGCGCCGGCACCAGCCCCACGACCTCGACCGCGTGCTCCTGGTCGAGCTGGATGGGCGCGAAGAAGCGCGGTTCGTCGCGGACGCGGCGCGCGAGCGCGTAGACGACCCAGATGAGCGGCCAGCCGAGCCCGGTGAGCAGGCGCAGCGCCCCCGTGAAGTTGGCGGTCATGAGCGGCACGTCCTGGTGCCAGGCGATCGCGGCCTCGACCGCGAACTCGGGAAGCACCTGGATCCACGCGAGCAGCGCGAGCGCGAGCCCCTGCGAGATGTAGAACTGCGCGCACTCGGCCGCCCAGGCGACCACGAAGGCGCTGGACAGGATGGTGGGGAAGGTCCAGACCGCCGTGGCGGCCGCGCGACGGGCTTCTTCGGGCGGAATGCCGGTCTCGAGCATCTCGGGGAGCGCGCCTCGTGGTCGAAGGTGTTGCGTGGCCGAGAAGACGGGCGATAGTGTGCGGCCCCGATGGCAACGTCAAGGAAACCCGGCGCCGCGTTGCGCGCCCTGTGCGCGTACGCCGCCGCGATGACGCGCCGTGACCTGGTCGCGGCGTCGGCGCACGTGGCTGCCGCCCGCCGCGCGGGCGCGAAGCGCGTGGCCGCGGAAGAAACCGCGCTCATGCTGATGCTCTACGCCGGCTACCCGGCCGCGCTCGAGGGCCTGCGCGTGCTGAACGAGGCGTGGCCCGGCCGCGCGAAGGCGACGCGCGAGGGCGGACCCGCGCTCTGGTCGAAGCGCGGCGAGACGCTGTGCCGGCAGGTGTACGGCCCCGCGTTCGCGAAGCTCGTGCCCGCCGTGCGCGCGCTGCACCCCGACCTCGCGACGTGGATGGTCGAGCACGGCTACGGCCGCGTGCTCGCGCGTGCCGGGCTCGACGCGCGCGCGCGCGAGCTGGTCACGGTCGCCGCGCTCGCCGCGCTCGGCTGGGAGCGCCAGCTCGTGAGCCACCTGCTCGGCGCCCTGCGCGTGGGCGCGAAGCCACGCGAGGTCGAGCGCGCCCTGATCGCCGGCCTCGCCGGCGCGGGTGACGCCGCGCTCGACGCG
>CAZIXL010000806.1:0-1839 GCA_964542885.1 uncultured bacterium | reverse complement strand
GGGGGCCGCGGGCGCTTCGCGGCGCGCGAGCGGCACCGGCGGCGCGGCGGCGACGAGCGCGGCCGAGAAGGCGGCGAGGAGCGCGAGGCCCTCGCCCGGCCCGCCCGTGCCGAACACGAGCCAGGCACCGAGCAGCGTGTTGCCGGCGATCGCGCCCCACCAGCGCGCGGACTCCCCCGGGCGCTCGCACCGCATCGCCCACGCGGTGCGGCCCAGCCCGTGCAGGACGAGTACGACCACCACCGCGACGCTGAACTCGAGCGGGGACTCGAGCCGCCCGAACGCGTGCCCGTCGAACGGCAGCCCCGACGCGGCGACGTGCAGGGCCGTCGCCGTCGCGCCCACGACCGCGGCGAGCCGCCAGGCCGGGGGGGCGCCGCGCTCGAGCGCCCGGCCGAGCGTGAGCAGCGTCGCGAACGCGATCGCGTGGAAGAGCGCGCCCGGCGCCCCCCACTGCGCGTCCATCCCGCGCGCCTCGCGCGCCAGGTGCGCGAGCCCGCTCGTCACCGCCCAGAGGGCGTGCAGGCCGAGCAGGAACGCGGCGCCCGGGAAGACGACCCACGCCGCCTCGAACGCGGCCGGCGCCCGGGCGACGAGCGCGGAGACCGCGTAGTAGCACGCGAGCCCGGCGAGCAGCATGCGCGGCCCGCCGCTCTCGAGCGCGGCCGGCCGGCCCACGGCCGAGAGCAGCAGGACCGCGAGCATGCCCGCGATGCGGCCGTCGAGCGGGGTCGCGAACGCATGGCGCCAGTGGCGGCGCACGAGCGCGGCCGTGACGAGGCCGGCGAGCGCGGCCAGCTCGAGCCACCGCACGGGCGCGAGCGCGCCGGGCGGCGCGACGCCGAGGGCGTCGAGCACGCCCGCGAGCAGCGCGAGCAGGCCGAGCCCGCCGGCCACGCGCGCGGCGGGCTTCGCGTCCGCGGGAACTCCCGGAGCGTGAACGTGCAAGGTTGCCGGGTCTCCTCCGAAAGGCCGGGTGCGGTGCACCCCGGGTGGGACACCGGGGCCAGTCCGGTTTTCGGAGCCCCGGGGCCCGGGCTTGAGCCGGCGACGCCGCTGCGCGGGCGTTCTCAGGAGCCGCGCAGGACGCGGCGGATCGCGGCCGCTGCCTGGGCCCCCTGGCCGATCGCCACGGGGATGCTGGGCGGCACCGGGCGCACGGTGTCGCCGGCGGCCCAGACGCCGGCGGTCGAGGTCGCGAGGCCGGCGTCGACGAGCACGTAGCCGTCCGCGTCCGTGGCGAGCGCCCCGCGGCACCACTCGCTGTTCGGCACGACGCCGATCTTCACCACCACGCCGCGCGTGGGGATCTCGGTCTCGTGCCCCGCCCGCTCCGCGCGCACGCCGGTCACCTCGGAACCGCCGAGCACGGCGGTCACGCGCGTGTCGCGCCGCAGCCGGATGCGCGGCTCGTCGGCGACGCGTTCGCGAAACTCGGCGCGCGCGCGCACGGCGCCGCGCACCAGCAGGTCCACCGGGCTGCCCGCGGAGGCCAGCAGCAGGGCGTTCTCGAACGCGGCGTCGCCGCCGCCCACCACGACGACCGGCCGCCCGGCGAGGCGCTCGTGGTCGCGCGTGGCCGAGAACGACACGCCGTGCCCCTCCAGTTCGCGCTCGCCCGGCACGCCGAGGCGGCGGCGGCGCACGCCGGTCGCGACCAGCACCGCGCGCGCCGACACGGGCTCGCCGCCCATCAGCTCGACCGTCGCGGCGCCGCCGCCGGGCGCGGGGGCCAGGCCCACCGCGGCGCTGTCGCCACGCCAGGGCACGCCGGCGGACTCGAGCTGCCGCGCGTACGCGGCCGCCAGCGCGGGGCCGTCGCCGCGCTCGAAGCCGGGC
>CAZIXL010000805.1:0-1840 GCA_964542885.1 uncultured bacterium | reverse complement strand
TGCCACCGCTTCAGGTCGCGCCGCCCGCGGCACCCTCGACCGACCTCCTCTCGATCGCGCCCTCGCCGATGGTGCAGGCCGCGCGCGTGCGATTCGGTCTCGCGCGGCCGGGCGTCGTCACGCTCGAGCTGTTCGACCTCGCCGGGCGCCGTGTACGCGCGCTCGCGCACGGCACGTTCGAGGGCGGCGAACACACCATCACGCTTGCGCGCGAGCGCGGCGGAGAGCGCCTCCTGCCCGGCCTCTACCGGCTGCGCCTCTCGACCTCCACCGCCACGAGGTCGGTTCCGCTCGTCGTGCTCGACTGAGATCTCACCGCATCCGTGGGGCTCGGAGCTCGGCTCTCCCCCCGAATGCGCGGAGGGCGGCGCCCCTCCGGGGGGACATCCGCCCTCGCGATTCGCCCGGTCAGGCGAAGTGCGTCACGAGACCACGCGCGCGTGCGACTCCTTCGAGTTGCGGGTCGCCAGCCACCACACCAGCCAGGCGAGACCCACGAGCGGAAGCAGCGGCAGCGCGACGGTGAAGAGGAGTGCGGTCAGGACGCCGCCGCCCAGCAGCAGGCCGCCCAGGATCAGGAACGGCACCGCGAGGAGCATTCCGAGCAGTTTGATCGTCCACCCCAGGATCCGGAACGGGAGGGAGATCACGAACCCGAGCAGGCTCGCCGTCGCGATCACCGCGCCAGCGACCACCATGGCGACGACGACGAGCGCACCGACGACCAGCAACTCCAACACGGCACTCCTCCTTCTGGCAGGGATTCCGCCGACCGGGCCCGCGGCCCCTTGCGGGCCGCCCCGCCGGCCCATTCGGCCGGCACATGGCCACATTACGCCCCGGTCGCGCCGGGGGTTTCCGGAATCGTCACGGGCGGTCCCGATCCGGGCCCGGGCGGCGCCGAAGGCGGCCCCACCGCGGCGTTCGCCGGGCCGCGTGGGCGCTGCTAGAGTCGCCCCGCGCTTGCGGCGAACCGACCTCCACGAAGGGGAACTCGATGGCAGGAACCAAGATCACCGTACGGAACAACGCCTCCCTGAGGATCGAGGGCGACTTCGAGATCGTCGACCAGGACGGCAGGCCGTTCGGGCTCGGCGGCCGGACCACCGTCTCGCTCTGCCGCTGCGGCCGGTCGGCCAACAAGCCGTTCTGCGACGCGGCGCACAAGACGTGCGGGTTCGATTCCGTCGTCGTGGCGTTCGACCTCGCGCCGCCCGCTCCCAAGCCGGGCGCGTGAAGCTCCCGCCGGCCGCGATCGGGCTCCTGGCACTCGTCGTCACCGCCACCTGCGTGACGGCGGGCTTCTGGCAGCTCTCGCGCCTGCACGAGAAGCGGGTCCTGAACGCTCAGCGGCGCGCGGTGCTCGCCCGCCCGGCGGCGCCGCTCGCCGCGACGGCCCCGGGTCGACGCGCACAGGCCGGGCACAAGGTCGGCGCCGAGGGCGTGTACGACCACTCGCGGCAGGTGCTGCTGTCGGCCCGTTTCCACGACGGCGAGCTCGGCGTGGAGGTGCTGACGCCGATGTTCGCGGCCGCGAGCGGGACGCTGCTCGTGAACCGCGGCTGGCTGCCGTCCGAGGACGGCGTCCACGCGCTGCCCGAGGTCCTGCCCGATCCCGGCGCGAGCCGCGTCGTCGGGATCCTGGAGCCGATCCCTGATCACGCCCCCGACGCGGGCTGGCGGCGACTCACGGAGGGCGGCGCCGAGCACTGGTCGGCGCACGCCGTGGACTCGGCCTCGGTCGCGCAGGACGTGCCCTATGCGCTCGCGCCCTACGTGCTCGTGGCGCTGCCCGAAGCCGGGGCGCCCGAATCGCCCGTGCGCAGCGGCCCGCCGCTGC
>CAZIXL010000804.1:0-1840 GCA_964542885.1 uncultured bacterium | reverse complement strand
CGCTCGAGCCGCCCGCGCCGCGCGGCAAGCCGCGTCCCGGGCCCGGGGCGCTGCCCGTCGCCGCGGCCGCCGCGGCTGCCGAGCGCCACGCCGCCGCGTGCTTCCCGCTGGCCGAGGCCCTGCGCGCGCAGCTCGAGGCGCGCGAGCAGTGGTCGCTCTACGAGCAGCTCGAGCATCCGCTCGTCGAAGTGCTCGTCCACATGGAGCGCAGCGGCATCGCGCTCGACTCCGGCGTGCTCGCGAAGCAGTCGGCCGAGGCCGGGGAGGAGATCGCGCGGCTCGAGCAGCAGCTGTACGCGCTCGCCGGCGAGCCGCTGAACCTCGCGTCGGGCCAGCAGCTCGCGAAGGTGCTCTTCGAGAAGCTCGGGCTGCCGGCGAGCAAGAAGACCAAGACCGGCTGGTCCACCGACTCCGAGGTGCTCGAGGGGCTGGCGACGCAGCACGAGTTTCCGCGGCGGCTGCTCGAGTGGCGCGCGCTCGCCAAGCTCAAGTCCACCTACCTCGACGCGCTGCCGCTCGCCGTGGATCCCGCCGACGGCCGCGTGCACACCACGTTCGAGCAGACCGGCGCCGCCACCGGGCGGCTCGCGTCGCTCGATCCCAACCTGCAGAACATCCCCATCCGCACGCCGCAGGGTCGCGCGATCCGCCGCGCGTTCGTCGCCGCGCCCAACTGCGTCCTGGTCGGCGCCGACTATTCGCAGATCGAACTGCGCGTGATGGCGCACCTGTCCGGCGACGCGAACCTGGTCGCGGCGTTCCAGGGCGGCGCGGACGTGCACGCGGAGACCGCCCGCCGGATCTTCAAGGTGACCGGGGAAGTCCCGCCGGAGCTGCGCGCACGCGCCAAGGTCGTCAACTTCGGCGTCATGTACGGCATGGGCTCGCGCAGCCTCGCGCAGCAGATGGGGATCGAACTCAAGGAAGCGAAGGAGTTCATCGACGGCTACTTCACCGTCTACGCCGGCGTGCGCCGCTTTCTCGACCGCACGCTCGAGGAGGCCCGCGAGCGCGGCTACGTGCAGACGCTGCTCGGGCGCCGGCGCTGGCTGCCGCAGCTGCGCGGCGGCGGCATGGAGCGCTCGATGGCCGAGCGCGCCGCCATCAACACGCCCATCCAGGGTTCGGCGGCCGACCTCGTGAAGCTCGCCATGCTGCGCGTCCACGACGCGCTGCGAAAGAGCGGCACCGGCGCGCGACTGCTGCTGCAGGTGCACGACGAACTGCTCGTCGAGAGTCCCGCGGCATCCGCTGCGCGCGTCGCCGCGATCGTGCAGCGCGAGATGGAGTCCTGCTTCGAGCTGTCGGTACCGCTCACCGTCTCGGCGGGTGAGGGCACGACCTGGTACGACGTGCACTGACGCCGGGCTTCCCGCGCGGCCCCGGTCCCTGTTAACGTCGCCCGTCCCGGCGTCGCGCCGGGGACCTTCGGACCCGATCGCCCAACTCCATGACCTCCGACCACGCTCCCCAGCCGGCGCGACCGCGCCGCGAACCCGTGAACGACGGCCTGGCCATCGTCGGCCTGGTCGGTCGTGCGGGCAGCGGCAAGAGCACGGTCGCGAGCATGCTCGCCGCGCGGGGTGCGCGGGTGATCGACGCCGACGGGCTCGGGCACGACATCACCGACACCGACCCGGTCGTGCGCGAGGCGATGCTCCGCGAGTACGGGCCCGCCGTGTACCTGGACGACGGGCGGCTCAACCGCCGGCTCGTGGCGGCGAAGGTGTTCGCCGACCCGGCGGCGCTCGAGCGCCTGAACGCGCTGGTCCACCCGCGCATCCTGCGCCGCATCCGCGAGCAGCTCTCGGCGCTCGCCGCCGGCGGGTTTCGCGGCCCC
>CAZIXL010000803.1:0-1851 GCA_964542885.1 uncultured bacterium | reverse complement strand
CGAACGCCCTTGCGCGCCGGCTGGGCGGCGTAGTCGGTGCGCGGCAACTCGCGCATCGTCGTGCACCCGCTCGCGGCGGCCCAGGCCGCCAGCACCACGGCCGCGAGCCCTCTCGAAACCCTCATGCCTGCTCCTCGCACGCTCCCCGGTCCCACCCCCGGTCGATTCGGAACGCGGGCACGTTAGCATGCGCCCCGGGCGCGCGCGACGGGCCGGGCTTCAGCTCCAGTAGAGCAGGCGGCCGCAGTTCTCGCAGAGGTGCAGGTGCCCCTCGCCCGGCGGCGGCGCCGCCGACGTGGGCAGGGTGACGAAGCAGCCCTGGCAGACGCGCTCGCGCACCAGCGTGAGCCCGCGCCCGAAGCGCCCGAGTGAGCGCTCGTACCACGCGAGCCAGCGGCGTTCGATGCGCGAGGCGAGCCGCACGCGTTCGCGTTCGAGCGCGGGCCGGCCGTCGAGTGCGTAGCCGATCCGGCGCAACCGCCCGGCCGACTCCTCGTCGGCCACGAGCCGCAACAACTGGTCGAGATCGTGCAGTTCGACGACGGTCTCGACCTCGGTCACGACTCGCCTCCCTGGATCAGGGCGAGCGCCGTCGCGGCGTCGGCGGTCGCGAGGCGCTGCCGGGTTCGCTGGAGCCGCAACGCCTGGGCCGCGACCGCCAGGCGTGCGAGGTGCGCCGCGCCCGGCTGCTCGTGGTGGGCCAGGTACAGCACGACCAGGTGAACGGGCTCGCCGTCCGGCGCCCCCCACTCCACACCCTTCGGCGCCCGGCCCACGACCCAGTGCGGGCGCACGACCGCGATCGAGCGGGCGTGCATGAGCGCCACGCCCTTGCCGAGCGCCGTCGTGCCGAGCCGTTGCCGGCGCACAAGCAGCGCGGTGAGCGCTTCCGCATCGCGCACGACGCCCCTCCGCCCTGCGGCGGCGGCCATCTGCTGGATCACGGATTCGCGGCGCCGATGCCGCAGGTCGAGGATGTCGAGCGGGGTGCCGGTGACCGAGGGGACTTCTGCGATCGCCATGATTACCTCCGCGACGAGCACAGGCTACACCCGCGGGAGGCGTCCGTATGCAACGAAGTTGCCCGCTCGCGTCAGGTCTTCGTGCGCTTGCGAGGCGCTTCGCCCTGAAACTGCGCCGCGGGCATCAAGGCGTTGCGGCGGCCCTCCTTGACGCGCGCCAGCGCTCGAGCGCTCGCAGCGTGACCAGCGCCAGCAGCACGGCGAGCAGCGCCCCGGCGAGCACGTCGCTCGGCCAGTGGCGATTGAGGTAGAGGCGCGACCACGCGACCACCGCCGCGAGCGCGAACGCGACCAGTCCCCAGCGCCTCCAGCGGCGGAAGATCACGGTGGCGACCGCGAACGCGTTCGCGGCGTGGCTCGAGGGGAAGGCCGCGTTGCTGCGCTTGTGCGAACCGTCGGGCCGCGTGCGGTACGTGAGGCGCTTGAGCCCCTCCACCACCAGGTTGACCGGCACCAGCACGGCGATCGTCTCGACCGCCACCGCCCGCGCGACGCCGCCCGCCAGCAGCGCGATGCCCGCCGCGACGAACAGCGCCGGCCGGCTGCGGTCGGACGCGACGCGGGCGACCGCGGTCAGCGCCGGCGAGTGCGGCGCGCGCACGGCGCCGAGCAGCGCGTCGTCCGCGGGCTGGAGCGGCCAGGCGACCAGCAGCACGAGCGCCAGCGCCCGGGTCGTCACGGCGCCGCCGCACGCCACACGGGCTGGAGCGCGTCCGCGGGCGCGAGGCCCTCGACCCCGCGGCCGGCGCGCACGCGAGCGTTCGCGCCCTCGCGCCCCGTGAGCCGCACCACCTCGCCCGGGTCGAGCTCGATACCGGCGCCCGCGAGC
>CAZIXL010000802.1:0-1852 GCA_964542885.1 uncultured bacterium | reverse complement strand
GGGATGCCGAGGCCCTCGAGCAGCACGAGCGGGTGTCCGGGCTGGAAAGCGAGCGCGTGGTGGTCCACGTGGAAGCCGGCCGGCGAGCCCGTGTAGCCGTACTTGATCGGGAACGAGAGGCCGCCGTCGTCGCTGCGGAAGAACGACACGTCGAGGGCGTACACGCGGTCGGGGTCGTCGGGCGCGACGCGCACCTGGCTGAAGTACCACGAGAACCCGCCGCCGCCCGCCTGGATCTCGAGGTCGCTGTCCCGATTCGTCCACGAGCCCCCGAAGTTCGTGGTGCGCCACAGGCCGATGTTGTCGTTGCCGTTGCTGATGATCGCGTACTGGATGTCGGGATTCGACGGGGCCATGGCGAGCCCGATGCGCCCGAGCGGCCCCGTGTCGAGCGGGTCCGGAAGGCCGGTGGACGGGTCGAGCTTCTGCCACGTCGAGCTGTCGCCCCCCTGGAAGCTGCGCCAGACGCCCGACGTGAAGCCGGTGAGGTGCGTGCCCCCGTTCGGGCGGCGCACCCGCTCCCACGTCGCCGCCATCATCATGTGCGGGTCGAGCGGATTGATCACGAGATCGGTCACGCCGGTGCTGTCGCTCACGAACAGGACGCGCTGCCACGTGGCGCCGCCGTCCTCGGTGCGGTACAGGCCACGATCGGGCCCCGGCCCGAAGTAGCTGCCCTGCGCCGCCACGAACACCCTCTGGCTGTTCATGGGATCGACGACGATGCGGCCGATGCTCGCGGTGCCGGAGAGGCCCATGTACGTCCAGGTCGCCCCGGCGTCGGTCGACTTGTACACGCCGTCGCCGGGAAAGTTGTTGTGCCCGCCGTTCGGCTCGCCCGTGCCGAGCCAGATCGTGCTCGGGTTCGACGGGTCCACCGCGAGGTCGCCGGCATTCAGGTTCGGCAGCCCGTCCCCGATCAGCGTCCACGTGAGCCCGCCGTCCACCGACTTGAGCACGCCGCCGGTCGCCGCCGCCGCGTAGGCGATGTTGCCGTTCGTCGGGTCGAACTCGATGTCGGCGATGCGGCCGCCGATGTTGTCGGGCCCGGCGGGCGTGACCGGCATCGAGCCGGTGCCGTACACGGAAGCGGCCGACGCGGCCTCCTTCAGGACGCGCGCCTGCTCGACCGCCGTGCGGAACGCGGCCGCATCGGCCTGCCAGTAGGGCGCGGTGCGGCGCAGCCACTCCCAGTCGGACGGGTAGCCCCGGTCCTCCTCGCCCCGCTCGTGTGCCCCGACGGCGTAGCTCGCGAAGCCCGGGGCGGCGGCAGCCGCCGGCACCGGGCGGGTGCGCGTGCGCGAGGCGAGGACGACGAGCGTGCCCGCGACGACGGCGAGCAGGACGGAGGCGACGAGAACGGACCGGCGCATGGGGCCTCCCGGGCGGGTCGGAGGGACGCAGGGCTGGGCGGACACCCGAAAGCCTAGGTGCGCGGGCCGGGACGCCTCAAGGCCCATCTGCCCGCGAACGACGAAGCGCCGGGGCCTCGCGGGCCCCGGCGCCGTCGGTACGCGTGGCGTTCGTGCGTCAGGTGGTCGGCACCACCGGCGGGGCCGGCGGGGCCGGTGCGACCGCGGGCGACGTCTGGAAGTCCAGCACGTCGTCCTTGCGCGTCACCGTCACCTTCGAGCCGCCCGGCATGTGCCCGCGGAGGATGAACTCCGCGAACGGATCCTCGAGCAGCCGCTGGATCGCGCGCTTGAGCGGCCGGGCGCCCATCGCCGGGTCGAAGCCCTTGTCGATGAGCAGGTCCGACGCCTCGGACGAGATCTCGAGCTCGATCTCCTGCGTCTTGAGCCGGTCGCGGAACTGGCCGACCGCCTGCCTGAAGAAATTTTCTGGTTGCTCC
>CAZIXL010000801.1:0-1857 GCA_964542885.1 uncultured bacterium | reverse complement strand
GGCAGCGCGGCCAGGCGCTCGAGCCCCGCGCCCGCCGTGCGCACGGCGCAGCCGTTGAACCAGCGCGACTGGCCGTAGGGCGCGAACCCGGCGGCCTTGAGCGCTTCGACGTAGCGGCCCTCGATCGGCAGGTCGAGCCAGTCGACGAGCGGGTTCATCCGCGCGCGCTCGCGGCGGCGGCGCGCCTCGGGCGTGAGCGCGGCCTCGGCGGCGGCGAGCTTCGCCGCGAGGTCCGCGGGCCCCTGCTCGCCCTTGTCGGCGAACTCGATCCACACGGGTACCGGCGCGGCGCCGGCGACGAGCAGCGGCGCGAGGCGCGGGTCCATCTTCGTGGCGAGCGTCCCGGCAGGCGCCGGGGCCGCGGCGGCGAGCGCCGCCAGCAGCAGCGCCGCGGCGAACCCGTGCACGCGCGCGCCGTTCACGCGTGGACCCCCTCGCGCAGCTCGGCCTCGATCGAGCCCACGTCGAGCCCCACCACGTTGGTCACGACCGGCCGGCCGATCACGGCCAGCGCCTCGTCCTCGGCCGGCGGGAGCGCGCCGAGGCGCTCGAGCACCGCGAGCGCGGCCGGCGCGATGGCGCGGGTGGCGCCGTCCTCGCACTTGATGGCCACGCCGTGGCCGCGGTCGGTGAGCGCCACGAGCAGCAGGCCCTCGGCGCCGCCCTTCGCGACCAGCCGCCCGGACGTCGCCTCCATGATCACCGTGCTCGTGCGCCCCGCGCCTTCGACCGCGCGCGGGAACGACGTCATCGCGCGCGCGATGCGCGCGAGCGCCCGCGTGCGCGCGTCGGGGGCGTCGGGACGCGCGGCGGCGATCGCCGCGTAGCCGCGCGCCATCGACGCGAGCGGGAGCGCGTACACGGGCAGGCTGCAGCCGTCCACGCCGGTCTCGAGCGAAGCGCCGGGCAGCGCGCAGGCGTCGGCGATCGTCGCGTGCAGCAGCTTCTGCAGCGGGTGCCCGGGCAGGTGGTAGCCCTCGACGGGCCAGCCCTCGGCCACCGCCAGCGCCAGCAGACCGGCGTGCTTGCCGGAGCAGTTGTTGTAGAGCGCCGTCCGCGGCAGGCCCGCGCGCACCAGGTCTTCGCGCGAGGCGGCGTCCTCGGGCTCGTGGAAGCCGCACGCGAGGTGCTCGGGACCCAGGCCGATGCGCGCGAGGATGCCGGTGACCAGTTCGACGTGGTAGCGGCTGCCGGTGTGCGAGCCGGCCATGATCGCCAGCTGTTCGTCGCCGAAGCCGAAGCGTTCGGCATGGCCGCGCTCGACGAACGGCAGGAGCTGGAAGGGCTTCGCAGCGGAGCGGAACGTGGTGACCAGGTCGGGGTGGGCCGTGCCCGCGACGAGCGTTCCCTGCCCGTCCACGACGGCGCATTGCAGGCGGTGCCGGCACTCGACCACGGCACCCCGCCGCACGACGACTTCGAGATCGAATCGCATGTCTCTCCAGCCGAAGGGCGTGCCGCCGACCGCGGGGCGCGGCGACGGCGTGGGTGGGACTCGCGGGTGGCGTCCGCCGGGCCCGCGGCCCGGCCCACCCTGCGTACCCGGCCGCGCCGGGGGCGAAGGCTCCCCGGCGCGGCGATGTCGCGCGCCATTGTGACATACCCGGGGGCCTGAAAGCGCGCCGCGAATGGCCCGGAGCGCCGCCGGGGGCGCAAGGAACGGCAAACTTGCGCCCGCTGCCCGCGCCGGCGCCAGCTTCGGCGCCCGCGAGGGCCTGGACGGGTTCAGCGACGGCGCGCGCCGGGCACGGCGACACGCCCGGTGGCGGCGTCCCTGCCGGCCGCGGGCGCCGCGGCGCCGGGCGCGACCGGCCGCCTCGCGGCGGCGAACGGTGCGGCGCGGTGAATGCCCCAGAT
>CAZIXL010000800.1:0-1860 GCA_964542885.1 uncultured bacterium | reverse complement strand
CGGGGCGCTCCTTGCCGCGCGCCGCGACCGGGGCGAGCGCCAGCAGCAGGGCCGCGGCGGCCGGAACGATCGCGCCCTTCACGGTTTCGCCTCCGCGCCGCGCGGCGCGAGGCCGTCGACGACCAGGCCGAGACGCCGCGTCAGCTCCTGCCGCAGGTCGGTGAAGTTCGGGTCGCGGCAGTCCTCGGGGCACGCCAGCCAGTGGAAGAGCGTCGCGATGTACACGCTCGAGAGCACGGCATCGGCGCGGGCGGCGTCGATGTCGCGCCGCAGCTCGCCGTTCAGCTTGCCCTGCTCGATCAGCGCGCGCACGAGCTGGCGCCAGCCCTTGTCGGCGTCGGCGCTCGCCGCGAACGCGGTCTTGAGCCACTCCTGGAAGACGAACCGCGACAGCTCCACGTCGCGGTCCCACGCCGACGCGGCGTGCAGGAAGAGGTCGATCAGCTTGCCGCGCGCCGGCGCCGGCTCGGCGAGCAGCGCCGCGGCGTTGTCCTCGGCGGCCGCGAGCCGCTCCTCGGACAGGTACGCGAGCACGGATTCCTTCTTCGGGAAGTAATTGAAGAAGGTCCCGCGGCCGACGTCCGCCTTCTCGGTGATCTCGTCGACCGTCGTCGCCTCGAAGCCCTTCGAGCGGAACAGCTCGACGGCGGCTTCGAAGATGCGGCGCCTGGTCTCTTCCTTCTTGCGCTCCCGGCGCGAGGGCTCGGCAAGCGTCATCGTTCGGCTCCTTGGCGTGGTCTGCGAACTAGTACTCGGAACAAAAGTGCGCTGACTCTAACGTTGGACTCGGTTCAAGAGTTTCACGGCGCAGGCATGGCAAAGCAAAGAAATTGTCAGGCCGCCATGCCACAACCCGAAGGCGCATGGGGCGATACACGGCCGGCCGTGGGGCGAGGTTGCGCCGTTCGTCCGGCCCGGCATGCCGTTGGCCCCGGAGCCGGGGGAGCTCCGGCCGGCCGACCGCCAGCCGGGGCGGCCCGGCTGGCCGGAGTCGGTGCGGGGTGCTAGCTTGCCGCCCAACCATGACCGCGCGAACCCGTCCCCGCGTGCTCAAGCACTGCCCCGAAGGCCACACCATGGAAATGCTGTGGCTGACGTGCCCGAAGTGCACCGGCGAGCCGCCCCGGATGCAGCCCGAGCCCCGGGACTACGACCAGGCCACCCGCATCCTCGAGCCGGCGGCCGTCGCGCAGGTGCTCGCGCAGGCCGAACCGGCGAAGCCGCTCGCCTGGGCGCTGGTCGTGACCGACGGCATCCTGCCGGGCAAGCGGATCGAGCTGGAGGGCAGGGGCGTCCGCGTCGGCCGCGCGCCGAATCGCGCCGGGGGCCAGACGCCCTTCGAGCTCCCCGATACGCACCTCTCGCGCGACCATTTCGCGGTCGTGCCCGACGGCGACGGCTGGGCGGTGCACGACCTGGGCTCGACCAACGGCACGAAGGTGAACGGCGAGAAGGTGAACCGGCGGACGCTCCAGCCGGGCGACGAAGTGCGGGCCGGGCACACGACGTTTCGCTTCGAGCAGGGTGGCGGGGGCGGTGCATGATCCGGCTTCGCGTCCGCGACGGTGAACGGTCGCGGGACGTCGAGCTGGACGCGGAGCAGGTTCGGTTCGGGCGCCTGCCCGACTGCGACGTGCGCCTCGAGTCCGCGGGCGTCTCGCGCGAGCACGCCGAGCTCGCGCTCGAGCGCGACGGCTGGCACGCGCGCGACCTGGGCAGCCGCAACGGCACGCTGCTGAACGGCCAGCGGATCGACGACACGGTCGTCGTCGAGGGCGACACGCTGGTGCTGGCCGGCGACGTCGCGATCGAGCTGCTGCGCCTGGGCGGCCCCGGCGCGCGCGAGGTGACGGGCGAGAC
>CAZIXL010000799.1:0-1861 GCA_964542885.1 uncultured bacterium | reverse complement strand
ATGGACGGCACCGAGATCTCGCAGTTCACCTACTTCCAGCAGTGCGGCGGGCTCGAGCTGCCCGTGATCTCGGCCGAGCTGACCTACGGCCTCGACCGCATCGGGATGATGCTGCAGAAGAAGGACCGCGTGCAGGACCTGGCGTGGGCGCCCGGCGTGACCTGGGGCGACCTGTGGGTCCGCAACGAGTGGGAGTGGTCGCACTACAACTTCGAGCAGGCCCCGGTGCCCGAGCTGTTCGAGATGTTCAGGGTGTGGGAGGGCGAGGCCAACCGCCTGCTCGACCTGAAGCTCGTGAACCCGGGCTACGACGCCGTCATCAAGTGCTCGCACGCGTTCAACCTGCTCGACGCGCGCGGCGCGATCTCGGTGAGCGAGCGCGTGGGATACATCGGCCGCGTGCGCAAGATCGCGCGCAAGGCGGCGGTCGCGTACGCGAAGCTTCGCGAGGAGCTGGGCTGGCCGCTGCTCAAGGACCCGGAAGAGCGCGCGAAGTGGGTGAAGCCCGCGGACGGCGAGGCGCCGCCGCGGGGTGGAAGCGAGCGGGAAGCGTCCGCTCCCGAGGGCGCCGGAGGCGCCGCGGCGCAAGCCGCGAAGGCCTCGAAGAAGAAGGGGGTCACGACGTGACCGCCACCCGCGACCGCCGGTTCGAGATCGGCGTCGAGGAGCTGCCGGCCGGCTACGTGCCGCCGGCGCTCGAGCAGCTCGAGCGCGCCGTGCGCGCCGGGCTCGACGACCTGCGGCTCGCGTTCGCCGACGTGACCACGTACGCGACGCCGCGGCGGCTCACCGTGCTCGTGGCCGGCGTGGCCGACCGCCAGCGCGACCACGAGGAAGAGGCGATGGGGCCGGCCGCGAAGGTGGCGTTCGACGCAGCGGGCCAGCCGACGAAGGCGCTCCTCGGCTTCTGCGCCGGCAAGGGCGTGGACGTGTCGGCCGTGCGCCGCGTCGAGACGCCCAGGGGCGAGTACGTGGCCGTGACCGTGCAGCACGTGGGCCGCGCCGCGGCCGAGGTGCTGCCGGGGCTGCTCGGCGCGATCGCGCCGAAGCTGCAGTTCCCGAAGACCATGCGCTGGGACGCCGGCGACTGGCGCTTCGGCCGCCCGGTGCGCTGGCTCGTCGCGCTGCTCGGCGACGACGTGCTGCCCGTCCAGGCGTTCGGCCTCACCGCCGGCCGCGAGAGCTTCGGGCACCGCTTCCTGCACCCGGGCAAGGTCGCGATCCCGTCGCCGCGCGGCTACGCGGACGCGCTGAAGGACGTGTTCGTGCTGGCCGATCCGCGGGAGCGCCGCCGCGTGATCGAGGCGCAGTTGGCGACGCTGGCGGCGAAGCGCGGCGGCCGGGTGGTGGCCGACGACGAGCTGGTGGACATCAACGACTTCCTCGTCGAGTGGCCCACTTCGCTCGCCGGCGCGTTCGACGCGCGCTACCTGGACCTGCCGCGCGAGGTCATTGTGACCGCGCTGCGCGAGCACCAGCGCTTCTTCGCGATCGAGAAGGAAGACGGCACGCTGCTGCCCGGCTTCCTCACGGTGCGCAACGGCGACGAGCAGGGGCTCGACCTCGTGCGCAAGGGCAACGAGGACGTGCTCGTGGCGCGCCTCGAGGACGCGAAGTTCTACTGGGAGACCGACCTCAAGCAACCGCCGGCGGCGCTCGTCGAGAAACTATCCGCCGTCGTGTGGATGGAGGGACTGGGCTCGCTGCGCGAGAAGGCGGTGCGGCTCGAATCGCTCGGCGGCTGGCTGGCCGACCGGCTCGCGCCGGCGGCGAAGGCCGACGTCACGCGCGCGGCGCTGCTCGCCAAGACCGACCTGCTCGGGGAGATGATCGGCTCGGGCAAGGAGTACGCGAGCCTCGA
>CAZIXL010000798.1:0-1865 GCA_964542885.1 uncultured bacterium | reverse complement strand
TCTCGCATCGGAGAGGTGCGAGAGCGGCTGAATCGGGCGGTCTCGAAAACCGTTAAGGGCGTAAGCCCTTCGAGGGTTCGAATCCCTCCCTCTCCGCCAGCCGGCGGCGCGGATCGCGCCTCCAGCTCGCCACGGGAAAGCCCGCCAGGACGGCGGGCTTCTTCATTTCGGGCCGCCGGGCTCCGGCGAGGCGCCGCCTGCGGGTCCGCGGGCACCGGCCGCGCCGCCGGCTTCGAGCCCTTCCGCCCGTCGCGCTCGCCGTGCGCCCCACCGCGCCCTACGCCGCGCCCGCGCTCGGGGGTGCCGCCGCCGGCTCCGCCTCGTCCGGCAGCGTCAGCGCGAAGTAGCCCGTCAGGCCCGAGCCGATGTCGACGATCGCGTGCACGAGCATGGCCGGCACCAGCGAGCCGGTCACGAGCACGATGCTGCTCATCACCAGGCCGATCACGCCCGTGGTCAGGATCTGCTTGCGGCCCTGGTAGGCGTGGCCGAAGCCGAACGAGACGTTGGCCAGCAGCACGGCCAGCGGCAGCCCGAACCACATCGCGAACAATGTGGTCAGCACGCCTCGGAACAGCCACTCCTCGCACACGCCGGCGGTCACCGACAGCGCCATGAACCAACCGCGCTCCAGCGTCGTGCGCGGCAGCACGCGCGCGACGGGGGCGATCTGGCGGCGAACGGACGCGCGCGCCTTCGCGCTGCGCCGCACCACCGAGACCTGCCGCGCCATGAGCGCGACGACCACCAGCACCACCACCATGCCGAGCGCGAGGCGCCAAGGCTCGGGCGCATAGAGGGGCAAGGCGCGCCAAGGGTGGCCCTGCACGAGCCAGGCGTACGCGGCAGCGGCCGAGAGGCCCCATTCCACGGCGAACGTCCGCTGGTAGAGGCCCCGGCGTGCGGCCGGGTCGCCCGAGTCCAGCCGGCGGCGGTCGCGCGCCCAGAAGACGAAGTGTTCGATCGCGGGCCACAGCACGCCGATCACGGCGGCCACGGCGAGGTCGAGTGGTGCGGGCATGGAATCCTCCGGTCCGGTGTTCGGCCGCTGGCGATTATTCAACTCTACTTGAATAATGGTCCTCCTTGTCAAGGGCCGACCGGGGCCGCTAGCGTGCGCGCGGCCTCCGGGGCGCGACGCCCTTCTTGAGGGAGGCGACCGACGATCAGGGGAGGCCCGGCATGACGACGACCCGGCGCAGCGGTGCCCGCGGCGCCGCGGGCACGCGGGAGGCGCGCCCGCTGGGGCTCGAGCGCGTGCGCGTGCTGGCGCACCCGCTGCGGCTTTCGCTCTACGAGCTGTTCGTGCGCGGGCCGCGCACCACCATGCAGGCGGCGGCGGAACTGGGCCAGCCGCCCACGCGGCTCTACCACCACGTGGCCGAACTCGTGCGCGTGGGGCTGTTGCGCCTGCGCGAGACGCGGCCCAACCGCGGCACGATCGAGAAGTACTACGAGGTGGTCCGGCACCCGGCGGTGGGCGACGGACCCGCGGGCGACGGCGCGGTCGGATCGAAGCGCCGCGCCCGCGGCGCGAAATCGTCGTCCGTGGAGGGCGCGGCCGACCAGGCGGCGCTCGGGACGCTGGTGCTGGAGCGGGTGCGCGAGGAGTTCGTGCGCGTGATGGGCGGCCTCGGAGAGTCGGGCGGGCACCGCGAGGACGCCGACCTGCCCGTGCTCGCGCGCGTTCTGGTCAGCACCTCGGCGGCGCGCCGCGCGCGGCTGCGCGTCGAGATCCGCCGGTTCCTGCGCCGCGTCGCCGCCCTCGGCGGCCCGGGCCGTTCGCGGGAGAAGGGGCCGCTCTGGTCGGTCACGCTGGCGATGCTCCCGGCGATCGACTCCGGCGCGTTGCCGCGCGTCGAAGC
>CAZIXL010000797.1:0-1867 GCA_964542885.1 uncultured bacterium | reverse complement strand
CGCGCGCTGGCGGCCCTTGCCGCGGCGCCCCCCGCCCGGCCCCGCTCGGCCCCCCGCGGGGGGGCGGGCGGTTCCGGACTCGTCAGCGCGGTCGCGCGCCGACGGCGCGGGCGCGGGCGGCGCCCGCGGGGCACGCCGCGCTCCGTCGCCGCGCCGCGGTCACGCCGCCTGCGGCACGCCCTTGCGCCGCCGGCTCACGATGCCGGCCGAGACCAGCGAGAAGACCAGCGCCACCGGGAGCGGCTCGAGGAACGTGAGCGCCGAGTTGAAGAACGGGTTGTGGTAGAGCTCCGCGAACTTCTGCATCTCGGCCTGCTTCGCCGCGAGCTGCGCCTCGCCCAGGCCGCTGCGGCGCAGCTTCTCGAGCTCGCTCGCCTGGTACTTCTCGATGTAGTCGCTCTTGCCGCCGAAGTAGAGCACCTCCCACGTGGCCACGTAGCAGCACGAGGCCAGCAGTGCGATGAGTGCGCCCACCCCGAGCGCCCTGCCGAAACCGACGCGCCCCCCGGCGACGTCGTCGCGGTAGGCGCGGACGCCGAAGTAGACGAGCAGGAACGCCATGACCATGCCCGTGTAGCCGACGACCATGCCGCCCTGGTTGCCGAGGCGGTCGTGGAAGGGCAGCGTGACCAGCATCATGCCGCCGAGGATGGCGCCGGAGATCAGGCCGTACGTGAGGACGATTCGCTTCATGGTGGTGGCTCCTCGTGGTTCAGGGGGACGCGGGGATGCGGAACGCGCGCATCCTGCCGGCTCCCGCCCGCTCCGCGCGTCACCCGAACGGGTGATTCTGGCGCCCGGAGCGCCGAAATCACCCGTTCAGGGGATGAGGCCCGCCTCCTTGGCGAGCTGGACCGCCTGCGTGCGGCGCCGCGCCGACAGCTTGGCGAAGAGCCTCGCCGCGTGCGTCTTGACCGTGTTCTCGCTCACGAACAGCCGCCCGGCGATCTCGCGGTTGCTCAGGCCGGCGGCGAGGGCCTCGAGGATGTCGAGTTCGCGGGGCGTGATGCCAAGCGCCTCGACCCGGGCCAGGTCGCGGACGAAGCCCTCGGCGCGCGGGACCGGGACCTCGACCCGCACGGGCACCTCCCGGGTCACGACCTGCACGCGGGTCAGCTTGCGGCCCAGCCAGATCCCGACCAGCGCGAACACCAGCGCGACGATGCCGCCGTAGATCTCGAGCGAGTGCTGGAGCACGAGGTAGCGGTACTCGACCAGCTGGAGCAGGGCGATCAGCGCGCCCCCGAGGAGGCCGTAGAGGAGGACGGTCTTGGACACGCGCGCATCGGCTCCGGGGTGGCGGCGGCGGGCCGGCCGTCTCCGGGCGGCCCCGTGGAGCGCGGAGGCTATCCCGCGGCGGGGCGGCGCGGCGAGCGGAAATCGCGGTCGGCGGGAATCGCGGTCCGCCGCCGCCCCGGCGTCAGAGCAGGTCGTTCCGGGCCGCCCAGGCGGCCGCGGCGGCGCGCGAGGGCAGCGCGAGCCGGGTGAGGATGTTGGCCAGGTGGCGTTTGATCGTGTGTTCGCTCAGGAAGAGCCGCGCCGCGACCTCCTTGTTGCTCAGGCCCTGCGCCACGTGCGCGAGCACCTCGCGCTCGCGCTCGCTGAGCAGCGGCCGCGGCGGCGCCGGCTGGCCCGAGCGCGCGTCGATCTCGCGCTCGAGGCACTCCGCCTCGGCGCTGCCGTGCGGCGCGCCCAGCTCGTCGAACGCCTCGCGGGCCCGCCCGGCCTCGGCGCGCGCGGCGGCCTCGCGGCCCGTGGCGGCCATCGCGCGGGCGAGCGCGAGCCGGGCGGCGGCCAGCTCGAACGGCATGCCGGCGCGCCCGTAGGCGTCCACCGCGTCCTCGTGGGCCCGCCGGGCGGTCTCGTG
>CAZIXL010000796.1:0-1870 GCA_964542885.1 uncultured bacterium | reverse complement strand
TCGCGCGAGGGCGAAGGATGGGCATGCACGTGGGCGAGCGGCGAGCGGCACGTGCGACGCGTCGACGTGGCGGGCGGAGCGGTCACGATCGACGACCGCGTGCAGGGGCGCGACGCGCGCGTGGCGTTCGCGCTCGCCCCGGGCGCCACGGTCGCGCTCGAGGGCGCGCGCGCGCGCGTCACCTCGGGCGCGACGCGCGCGTCGTTCGCCGGCGAGGGGCTGGAGGACTGGACCGTGGAAGCGGCCGAGCACGCCCCGCGGTTCGCCGAACGCGTGCCCTCGTCCCGACTGGTCGCGCGCTTCCGCGCGGCGGACGCGCGCACGCGCATCGAGGTCGCGCCCGCCCGCTGAAGCTCCCCGGGACGCTACCTGCCGTGGAAGTAGCGGTCGGGCTTCCCTTCCGCCCACGGCCGGTACGCGAGCGCGAAGCGGATGCGTTCGCCGAGCGGCGGGTGGCTGTAGAAGAGGAACTTCACCCAGCTGGCCGGCTCGGGATCGGCGCGGTTGTCCTGCGCCAGCTTCAGGAACGCGCGCGCGGCCGCGTCGTTGTCGCGCGTGATCTCGAGCCCGTAGACGTCGCTCTGGTGCTCGGCGCCGCGCGAGAGCGCGTTGAGCGCGGGCTGGGCCGCGAACACCACGACGGTGAACGCGATCGCCAGCACGGGCATCGCGGCGAGATCGCCCGGACCGTCGACGCCCCAGCGCCTCCCGCAGCCGCGCAGCATCACCGACGTGAGCCGGGCGGCCAGCCAGAACGCCGCGAACGCGCCGAGCGAGACGAGCAGGATGCCCTTCCACACGTGTCCCAGCACGTAGTGGCCCATCTCGTGGCCCATCACGAACAGGATCTCGTCGGGCCGCATGGCCTTCAGCGTCGTGTCCCAGAGCACGATGCGCTGCGAGCCCCCGAAGCCGCTCACGTACGCGTTCACCTGCCTCGTGCGCTTGCTCATGTCGACCTGGTAGACGTGCCTCGCGGGAATGCCGGCCTTCGCGCCCAGCGCGAGGATCTCGCGCCGCAGCGACTCGTCGCGCAGCGGTTCGAACCTGTTGAACGCGGGATCGAAGACCAGCGGCTGCAGGATCGCCAGCGCGAACGCGAACGGCGCCACGCCGAGCGCGACCCGCCACCACCAGCCGCGCGGGTGGGCGCGCAGCGCGCGCCACGCCAGGTAGAGGATCGGCACGACCCCGAACGTGGCGAGCGTGAAGCCGAAGGACTTGAGGGTGTCGAGCAGCCAGCCCGAAAGCGTGTCGGTCGAAAGCCCGTAGGCGTGCGGCAGCGCGTACTCGGAGTACCACGCGAGCGGCAGGCCGAGCAGCGTGACAGTCGTGGCGTAGAGCGCGAAGTAGACGAGCATCCACACGTAGAGCCGGCGGTTCGCACGCTCCGCGAGGTCGCGAAATCGCGCCGACAGGCCTGAGAACAGCACGAGCAGCGCCGCGAGGATCGTCCACGCCGGGTCCAGGAACCGCACCGCGAGCCGCCGGTCCTGGTAGGCGCGGCTGTCCGGCGTGTAGGCGGCGTGCGCCTCGGCCAGGTAGTCGCGCGGCGCGCCGGGCGCCCCGGCATCGGCGCTCACCGCGGCCTCGGCGGTGCGCAGCGAGTCGGCGGACACGGGGTCGGCCGCCAGGGCGACACCGACCGCAGTCGCGCGGGCGGCGCACGGGACGCAGGCGACGAGCGCGAGCACGACGGCGAGGAAGATCGGCAATCGGCGCACGATGCCTCCGCAAGGGGAGCGAACGCCAAGACCATATCCGGCGCACGCGCGTGCGTCACGGGCGGCCCGACGGGCCCGGCCGGGCAAACCGGCCGGGCGCGCTCAGCGCCCGATCACCACCACCCGGCGCGCGAGCACTTCGCCGC
>CAZIXL010000795.1:0-1871 GCA_964542885.1 uncultured bacterium | reverse complement strand
GGGGCGGTCCCGGGCGGGGCCGCCCGCCCGCCCCCCGGCCGCCCCGCCCCCCCCCGCGCCCGGAGCCGGCGCCCACGACAACGGGAGGTCGCGTGGCCAGGAAGAACCTGAAGATCGGGCTGGTCGGAGTCGGTGGCACCGCGCAGGTGAACCACATCCCCGCGCTGCTCAAGCAGGACGGGGTCGAGCTGGTCGGACTCGTGGACCGCGATCCCGAGAAGGCCCAGCGCGTCGCGCAGAAGTTCGGCATCCCGATGAGCGCGGGCCGGATCGACGCGCTGCTCGACCTCGAGGAGCTCGACGCCGTGGACATCTGCACGCCGAACTTCCTGCACGCGCCCATGGCCATCGCCGCGCTCGAGGCGGGCAAGCACGTGCTGTGCGAGCGGCCGTTCGCGCGCAGCGGCGAAGAGGCCGCGACCATGGTCAAGGCCGCGAAGAAGGCCGACCGCACGCTCATGTGCGCGGTCCAGCACCGCTTCCGTCCCGACGCGCAGCTCCTGCGCAAGTTCGTCGAGAAGGGCGACCTCGGCGACGTGTTCCTCGCGAAGGCGGGCTGGCTGCGGCAGAAGGAGCAGTGGGACTCCGACGAGTGGCGCCGCCAGAAGCGCGAGTCCGGCGGCGGCGTGGTGCTGGACCTGGGCTTCCACATGCTCGACCTGGCGCTCTGGGTGCTCGGGCAGCCGAAGGTGGAATCGGTCACGGCGAGCGTGCACCGCAGCCGCAAGGGCGAGGTCGAGGACAGCGCCACGGCGTTCTTCCGCCTCGCCGGTGGCGCGGCGCTCACGCTCGAACTGACGTGGGGCCTGCTCATGGAGAAGGACTTCGCCTACCTCAACCTGTTCGGCGCGGGCGGCGCGGCGCTGCTGAACCCGTTCCGCGTCCACAAGGGCATGCACGGCACGCTCGTCAACGTGACGCCGGCGCTCGAGACGCCGAAGAACCAGTACCGCCAGTCGATGGAGGCGCAGATCGCGCACTTCGCCGAGGCGCTCCGCTCCGGGAAGAAGCCGATGGGCGCCGCCGACGAGATCCTCGGGGTCATGGAGCTCATGGACGCGGTCTACGAGAGCGCGGAGATCGGTAGGGAAGTGAAGGTCGGCTGAACGTGTCCTCCGCGCCCGCAGGCGGTCCCGCTCCGGCGCGGCGCGGGCGCGCCGGCGACCACCTGCTCGCGCTCGCGACGGGCCTCGCGCTCGGCGCGGCCTTTCCGCCCTCGCCGCTCGGCGCCCTGGCGTGGGTCGCGTTCGTGCCGCTGCTCGTGGCGCTCGAGCGCCGCGTCGGGGCGGGCGCCTCGAAGCGCTCGCTGTACGCGCTCGGCTGGACGGGCGGCTTCGCGTTCTTCCTCGTCGGAACGCACTGGATCGCCCGGCTGAGCGACCTCGCGATCACGGTCCCCTGGCTCAAGTACGTGGGCTGGGTGGCCGCGGCGGCGTACCTCGCCAACTTCTGGGCGCTGGCGACGCTGCTGGCGGGCGTGCTCGCGCGGCGCTCGGGGCTGGCGGCCCGCTGGGCGTTCGCGCCGGTGATGCTCGTGGTCGAGGAGCTGCGCGGCTCGGGCGAGCTGGGCTTCCCGTGGTTCCAGCCCGGCTACACGCAGCACGCGCTGCCCGCGATCGGTTTCGCCGCGCTCGGCAGCGTGACGCTCGTCACCGTGTGGGTGCTGCTCGTCAACGCGTCGGCGCTGCACGCGTGGCGTGCGCGGCCACGCGGCGCGATCGCCGCGCTCGTGCTGCTGCTCGCGCTGCCGCTCGCGAACGTGGCGTGGTGGCGCGTGCCGGACGAGCGCGCGCTCGCCTCGCGTCCGACGGTGGCGCTCGTGCAGGGCGACATCCCGGGCGAGATCAAGTGGTCGGGCCACCACCAGGAGG
>CAZIXL010000794.1:0-1883 GCA_964542885.1 uncultured bacterium | reverse complement strand
GCGCAGGGCAGCGCGGTCACGACCAGCGAGAGCGGGTACCACCGGGGCCCGAACTCCGGGCCCTGCTCCCACGTCGCGAGCGTGCCCGCGGTCGCGGCCAGCAGGCCGATGCCGCCCAGTACGAGCGCGTGCAGCATCGGCCGCGACGGCGCGAGGTGCGCCGCCAGCCAGCATCCCGAGATCGCGAATGCGGCCCGGTAGGCGCTCGCGAGCACCCACAGGCTCGTGTCCATCGCCTGCCCGGGCGGGGGGAAGATGCCCGTGCCGTGCAGGACGGCGTCCACGACCGTCGAACCGACGACGACGGTCGCGAAACCCGCGGCGATCGCGCCCACGCTGCGGCCGTTCAACTTCACACCACGCCCACCTTCACGCAGTTGATGGGCGGCAGCGAGTCGAACAGGCATTCCCACTCGTCGCCCCCGTCGCGGCCGATCCACCGCTGGCCCGTGGTGGTGCCGAAAGAGAGCGCCGGCGACTTGAGATCGTCGATGTCCATGCCGTCGCGAAGGATCGTGAAGAAGCTCTGCTTCTTGGGCAGGCCCTTGCGCAGCCGCCGCCACGAGTCGCCGCCGTCCTCGCTGCGCCAGATCGCGGGCTCGCCGCCCGGGCAGGTGCGCGTCATGGGCTCGAGCGGCGCGACGTACACCGTGTCGGGATCGTGCGGGTGCACGCAGACGGGGAAGCCGAAGTCGCAAGGCAGTCCTTTGGCGATCGAGCGCCAGGTCTTGCCGTGGTCGTCGCTGCGCAGCACGCCGATGTCGGGGCGCGGGCCGCCGGGCCCGTTCCACTCGCTCCAGCCGCCGTGGTTCTGCATGTACATGCGGCCGGGCACGTGCGGCGTCGAGACGATCTTGTGCACGCACTGGCCGAACTCGGGGTACGGATCGGGCTGGAAGCCCGCGCCGACGCCGGCGTTCGAGGCGTTGAAGGTGCGGCCGCCGTCCTCGCTCAGGTAGTGGCCGCCGGTCGAGATCGCCACGTGCATGCGGTCGCCGTCGCGCAGCACCGTGTGCATGCACATGCCACCGAAGCCGGGCTGCCACTGGCGCGCGTGCTCGTGGTTGCTGATGCCGGGCATCATCTCCCACGAGTCGCCGCCGTCGGGGCTGTAGAAGAGCGACGCCGGTTCGACGCCGGCGTACAGGTCCTTCTTGTCGCCGCCGGTCTCGAGCGCCCAGATGTTCTTGAGCGCGCGCCCGTCGTCCTTCGCGAACAGCGGCGCCGACTTGGTCTCCTTGAAGGACTTCCCGAGGTCGTTCGAGCGCAGCACCTTCATCCCGAAGAACGAGTTGCAGCTCGAGCCGTAGATGCGCGGCGTGCCGCGCGTGTCGACGAGCGCCGAGTACACGCTCACGCCGGGGCCGAACGGGCCGCGCAGCTCGAACCGCCCGCGCGACTTCGCCGACTCCGCCACGAACAGGCCCTTCTTGGTGCCGATGCACACCACTACGCGCTGCGCCATGGTCAGCCTCCAGAAACCGCGGGAAGGATGGTGACGACGTCTCCGGACGCCAGCGCCGTGTCGAGACCTTCCCGATCACGCACGTTGGCGGAGTTGACGAACAGGTTCACGTGCGGGCGGACCTCGCCCGTCTCGTGACAGACGCTGAAGTAGAGCGCCGGGTGCGTGCGCTCGAGCTGCTCGAGAAGCGCGCGCACCGACTGCGGCGCGTCGACGGTGAGCCGCGTGGCGCCGCCGGCGCTCGCGCGGAGCATTCCGGGTACCTGGATCGTGATGGGCATGGTTCTCGCCGTGGCGGATGGAGGCCCGCGCGCCGCGGGGAGGCGCGCGACCGGGGCACGCCCCGGGGCGGATCGAACGTGCGAGCAGGCTAGCCGCGCGGGCGGGGTCGGATCAACGGCGGACTGCCGGGCCGCCA
>CAZIXL010000793.1:0-1887 GCA_964542885.1 uncultured bacterium | reverse complement strand
CCCGCTGCCGCCGCGCGTCGTCGAGGCGGTCGCGCCCGCGCGGGCGCTGCAGGCGCGCGGAGCGGCCGGCGCGGCCGTCGCCGCGCTCGCCGCCCTCGCCGATCGCGCGAGGGCCACCCGTGACGACACGCTGCGTGCGGCGGCGCTGTTCGAGCGCGGCGCGCGCTTCGCGTGGTTCGGCCGCATGGGTCCGGCGATCGCAACGCTCACGGAGGCACGCGACCTGGCGTGGCGGCTGCGGGACTCGACGCGGTGGGTGCAGTCGTCCCAGTGGCTCGCGTTCGCGCTCAACGCGACGGGGCGCTTCGCCGAGGGCGGGCCGGTCGCCCGCCGCGCGCTGCCCGCGGCCGTCGCGACCGGGGACGAGCGCGCGGAGCGCTACCTGCGGCTCTCGTACGCCTACGCCGCCCTGCTCGAAGGACACGCGGTCACCGCCCGCGAGCGCTACCGGGCGGCGCTTCCGCTCTTCGAGCGGGCACGCGACGACTTCGGCGTCGGCGAGGCCCTGCTCGGGCTGGGCCGCGCGTACTCGGTGACGGGGCCGCGCGACTCGGCGCTCACGCACTTCCGCCGTGCGGCCCGGCGCGCGGTGGCGGCCGGCCAGCCGCGCACGGCCGCCTCGGCCTACAACAACCTCGCGGGCGAGGAGTTCCTGGCCGGCGATCCCGAGGCGGCGACCGAGGCGTGGCGCCGTGCCGCGGCCACGCTGTACGCGACGGGCGACCTGGGCGCGTACTTCGCCGCGTCCGGGAACCTGTGCCTCGCGCTCTCGCAGCGCTCGCTCGACGAGGACGCGCGCGCGGTGGCCGACACGATCCTCGCGCGCGCGCGGCGTTCGGGCTCGTCCGCGTGGATCGCGCAGGCGCAGGAGCGGCTCGGCGAGGTGGACCTGAGCTCGGGCCGCCCGGCGGCGGCGGCGGTGCGGTTCCGCGCGGCGCTCGCCCCGGGCGCCGCGCTGCCGCTCGAGGACCGGGTCCAGCGCACCATGGGCCTCGTGCAGGCGCTCGTTCCCCTGGACAGCACGACGACGGCGCTCGCGCTGTACGAATCGCTCGCGCCCGAGGCGGCCGGGCGGATTCCGCCCGTCATACAGGTGCAGTTCGACGAAGCCGGCTCCCTCGCCGCGTTCGAAGCCGGGCAGTACGCGCGGGCCGCGGCGATCGTGCGCGGGGGCCTCGCGGTGCTGAAGAAGTCCGACTACCCCGAGTTCGAAACGGGACTCGAGCGGATGGCCGCGCGCGCGTTCGCGGCCGAAGGCCGTCACGCCGAGGCGCGGGCGCACCTCGAGCGGGCCGACCGCGCGTGGCAGCGGCAGCGCGTGCGTGCGCGCGGGCTCGAGTGGCGCACGTCGCTCTCGCACTCGGCACTGCTGGGCTCGGCGTGGGCGGAGGTGGAACTCGGCCACGGCCTGGAGACGCGCCGCGATCGCATCGCGCCGGCGCTCGCGGCGATCGAGCGCATCCGCTCGACGCTGCTGCTGGAGCTCGCGGCCGGGCCGGGTGGCCCGCACGCGGCCATGCCGCCGGTCACGCTCGACCAGCTCCAGCACGGCGTGCTCGGCCGCGGCGAGGTCCTGCTGCTCGCGTGGGTGGGCAACCGCGAGAGCTGGCTCGTGGCCGTGACGCGCGACACGGCGGCCGCCACGGCGCTGCCCGGCGAGGCCGGGCTCGAGCGCGATCGGGACCTGCTGCGCGGCGCGATCGAGTCGGATCCGCCGTTCGAGCCGGGAGCGCTCGACGCGCTGCTCGCCGATGCGGGCCGCCGGCTCTTCGGCCCGTTCGTGCCGCTCCTCCGCCGCGCCGACCGCGTCGTGTTCGTGCCCTCGGGCCCGCTCCAGCGGCTGCCCCTGGAGGCGGTCCGCCTGCCGCGCGGGCCCGGCGGCGCGCT
>CAZIXL010000792.1:0-1897 GCA_964542885.1 uncultured bacterium | reverse complement strand
CGCCATCGATTCGACGATCCAGTTCTTCATCTCTTTGCGCGAGCGTGGCCTGACAGCTCGGGCGGAACGCGTAGCAGACGATGTTCGATTCGGGAGGGCACAGCAGAACGGCCCGGACACTTGGAGCCGCTTGGGTGTCTGCGTCGTCGCGTACGAGTTGGGGGTAGTGCTCCAGCGAGGAGGCGAGCTCGCAGGCGTTGCGAATGTTCTCGCGCATGAGCCGGCCGTGACCCGTGTTGTCGAGCGGGATGAGGGAGTGGCTGAGCCATGCGGCGGCGGCAGCGGCCCCCGCGCCCGCACCCCCCGTCCTGCCCGGCTGGTGGGTCAACTCCAGGACCGGGCTCGACACGAACGACGGCACGAGCGCGCATCCGTTCAAGACGCTCACGCACGCCATGGCCACCGCGCCCGCCGGCGCCGAGATCCACCTGATGCCCGGCGACTACGACGAGGCGAACGGCGAGACGTTCCCGATGTTCCCGAAGGCCGGGCAGGTGATCCTCGGCGACACGCTCACGCGCGGCGGCTCGGGCACCTCGACCATCGGCATCGGCGGCGCCGGCCCGCTGCCCGGCGCCACGCCCGGCTCGTTTCCGCACGACGCCACGATCGTCGCCGCCGCCGGCTGCCGCGTGAGCGGCGTGCACCTGGGCGGAGCCGCCGTCGAGGCCCACTTCGGCGTCGTCTCGATCGACGCCGGCGTCACGCTGACGCACAACCTGCTCCCCGGGCCCGCGTACGGCGGCGTGTACGTGGCCGGCGCCGGCCGCTGCGTGATCCGCGATTGCGAGATCGGCACGACGGCCTACGGCGTCTACCTCGCCGCGAGCACCGACTCGGTGATCGTCGAGGACAACGACTTCGTGCGCGCCGACGTGCCGATCGACGTCGTGGGCGCCTCGAGCAAGACGATCATCCGCGCGAACCACATCGCCGGGACCCTGACACCCGCCCTGCCCGTGCAGGCCGGCATCCACGTCGAGTCGGGCTCGCCGCTCATCCTCGGGAACGTGTTCGATCGCCACGGTGGCTACGCCGAGTACGGCGCCGTGCGCTGCTTGAGCGCGGGCGCCACGCCCTACCTGCGCGGGAACGTGTTCGCCGACGTCGTGCTGGGCGTGCGCGTGGACGACGGCGCCCCCGACATGGGCACCGAGGCCGACCCCGGCCTCAACGTGTTCACCGGCGTGGCCGGCGCCGCGCTCACGCACCTGGGCGGCGCCGCGATCAGCGCGATCGGCAACACCTGGCAGCACGCGCCGCCCACGCACGGCGGCGACATCGTGGTGAGCGGCGCCGGCAGCGTGCGCTGGGGCACGGGCGCGGGCGAGGTGTACCCGTAGCGTGTGCGGCCCGGCTGGTCCCCCGCGCGAGCGCCAATTAGAAGAGGGATCGATTTCACCCCGTGTTTACAGGCAAGTTGGTAGTGTGCGGGCTCGTCTCATCACCACCACTCACAGGGAGGAAGTCGTGGGAAGCACGAAGCAGCCCGCAGCCAAGAAGACGGCGACCACTACGACGACGCGCGCCCGCCGCGCGACGACGACCGCGAAGAAGACGACCCGGAAGTCCGCCGCCCCGGTCGCGATGGAACTCACGCACGACGAGATCGCCTCGCGCGCCCAGCAGCTCTACGTCGAGTCCGGCTACGCGCAGGGCCGCGACGAACAGAACTGGCTCGAGGCCGAGCGCCAGCTCCACCTGGAGCGCGGGGCGCACGCCGAGCACACCGCCTGACGACCCGCTCCTTCGATACCTCGCCGCGCCGCTCCCGCTCACGCGGGGGCGGCGCGCGGTGCTTTCGGGGCGGGCCGGCGCCCGCTGCGACGGTGGCGCGTGGCGCTTCGGGGAGCGGACCGGCCCGCGTCGCGTGCTACGCTTCCGCGCGCCGCGCGTT
>CAZIXL010000791.1:0-1897 GCA_964542885.1 uncultured bacterium | reverse complement strand
CAGGACCACGACGCGGCAGCTCGCGCGTGCGCCGGCGGCGACGGCGACCGCGAAGTAGACGCCGGGCGCGACCGGGCCACCCGAGGCGCCCGTCCCGTCCCAGTGGATCGAGCCGGAGTCCCCTCCGCCTTCGACCGGCCCGAGGCTTCGCACCCGACGGCCGGCGGCATCGATCACCACGAGTCGGACCGGGGAGTGGTCGCCCGCGCGCACCACGAAGTCGACACCGCCGCGGACGAGTGCGGCACTCGCGGACACGCGCAGCGCGCCCGTGGCCGTGCCCGGCGCGTCGCCCACGGCCACATTGCCCGTGGACGTCGCATAGCGCACGCGCCGGATGTCGACCCGACTTCCCGCCGCGGACGTGCCGTCGCCGAAGTACACGCCCTGCGCCCCGGTCCCCGCGACCGGTCCGCCCAGCACGGCCGCGCCGCGGAGCGTGCCGTCGATGGAGAGGTAGAGGCTGTCGGCCGTGGTCCGCACCAGGAAGTGGTGGAAGTCGCCGCCCGTCGACGCCTGCAGGAGCGGAATGCCGTTCGTCGGCTGGAGGTGCAGGTCGGTGTTGACCGTCACCCCGAGGCTCGAGATCCCGAGCGTGAGGCGACGACCCACGGCGTCCGTCGCATCGACGTAGAAGCCCGAGCGCGGGGTGCCGTCGCCGACGTCGGCGTTGTAGTCGGAGGACACGACGCGCAGGTCGGCCTCGAGCGTGAAGCCCTCGGTGAACTCGGCCGGCAGGTCGGTGCGCCGCCAGTACTGCAGCGCGGTGGCCGAGACCGGGCCCTGGGACAGGATGCCCCCCGACACGGCCGGCGCCGGCGTGCCCAGCGTGAGATCGACGAACGCGTAGCCCTGGGCCTCGGGCAGGGTGCCGAGCGCGGCGTCGTAGGTGACCACGACCGCCGCACGGGCGGCCGGTGCGGCGAGCGACGCGGCCAGGATCGCGATCCAGGACACTCGCAGGGGTGCAGCGTGCACGGGGCCTCCCGACGACACGCGGGCGGCTCATGCGCGGTCGGCCCCACCCGGGGGGACCGCGCGGCATGCCGCATCGACGGCGAGCCGGCGCCACCGGGCGTCCGACCCTGCGCGTGTCACCTGCAAGTCGCCCCGGGGCCCGGAAAAGTCACGGGCAGGCCCGATTCGGTCCGCCCCCCGAACGCCGCGCGCCCGCGGCGCGCCCGGCGACGCGGGCGCGCGGGGGCGGGCGACCGGGACGTCGCCTGCTCCGCGGCCCCCTCCGCGCGCGTGGCCCCCTTCAGCTCGGGGAGCTTCGCCGAGCGGAGCGTCGCGTTCGCGGCGGGCAGGTCCTTCGCGAGCAGGGCGTCGAGCGCGCGGCGGGCCTTCTCGAGCTCGGCCGCCAGCCGTTCGGTCGCCGCCTGCTGCGACTCGGACGGGCGGCCGTCGTAGCCGTTCACCTTGCCGTAGAGGTCGCCCAGCTCCTCGCGCAGCTGCTGCTCGCCCGTCAGCCTCCCGCCCTCCTTCGCGGCCACGATCGTGCCGCGGAACGCCTCGAGGCGGTCGGCGAACGCGCGCAGCTTCGCCGCGGTCGCGTCGCCCTTGCGGCGGTCCTCGACGCGGGCGCGGGCGCTGTCGCGCAGGCCCTGCGCCGTGCCCGCGAGGTAGCTCAGGTCGCCGAGCATGCCGTAGAGCCGATTCACGAGCTTCACCTGCGCCGCGCGGTCCTCGGGACCGTGCGTCGAGCGCGGGTCGGGCGCGAGCGCGAACGTGCCCTCGTACGTGTCCTTGTTCTTGACCAGCTTGATCGTGTAGGTCCCGGCCGGCGCGCGCGGGCCCACGAACGCGTACGCGTTCGGCACCAGGTTCGCGGCGGGCGGGATCTTGGGGCCCTTGAGGCGCATGGGCCACTCGACGCGGTTCAGGCCCCGGCGGCGCG
>CAZIXL010000790.1:0-1902 GCA_964542885.1 uncultured bacterium | reverse complement strand
CAGGCCGAGCGGGCCTCGGGGGCCGGGCTCGACATCGTGGACGCGGCCCGGGAGGCGCTCGCGGCACTCGCCGTGTTTGGCGAGTCCAAACCGGATTGAGCCGGACCTTCCGTCTTTTCCCTTGTCGCGCACCGCTCTGCGTCGATAGTCTGCGCTCAGGTCGAACCCCCCAGCCAACCGTGGATCTTCCAGGGCTGGCGACCGCACGTCCCACACGCGAGGCGCGAGCCGCGCGTGCGGAAGTCTGTCATGCCTCGCGTCGTCGCTTCATGACTTGCGGGCCCCATCCCCGGGAGGTGTTCATGCCCCGTATGCGTCCACTGCTGGCTGTCGGCGCCGCCTGCTTGCTGGCGTTCGCCGCGGCCGCCCAGGCCGACACGCTGCTGTTCGACTACGTCGGCTTCGACTACGAAAGTCCGGACCCGAATCCGGCCACGTTCGGCGAGGCCGGCAGCGGCTACGTCGGCATCGGCACCGTGCCCGGCCTGTTCGCGCCCCTGGTCGGGGACACCGCGTCGAACCAGTACACCTACGTGGTGAGCGGCCTCACGCCCGTCAGCTCGAGCACGGTGGGCAGCTACATCATCGTGGACTACTCGGCCGGCACGCTGTCGATCTACGAGGACTCCAAGAGCACGGGGACCGCGGCCGACTACGGCACGGCGCCCCCGAACGCGACGGCGCCCGGGACGTTCACGGACGGGAACCTGTTCCTGACCGGCACGGTCAACGGCTTCCAGTTCGTCTTCAACACGGCGACCAACACGGGCAGCTACAACGCCACCTACACGGTGACGGGCGGCTCGCAGATCGTGAACTTCCCGCTCTACCAGCGCGACGGCTGGACGTTCGCCGGCGCGAGCGGCAACGCGACCAACATTCCCGACGGGTACCTGCACCAGGTGGACGGCCAGAACTTCCTCGGCCCGGTGCCGGCCCGTTCCTCGAGCTGGGGCCGGATCAAGGCCTCTTACCGCTAGGAGACGACAACCATGCGCACCCCCAGCCCATCGAAGTCGTTCCCCCGGCTCGTCACGCTGCTCGTGGCCGCCGGCCTGTTCGCCGCCGGCGCGGCATTCGCAGCCGGCCCGCCCATCGACTGGGATCCCGCGTACGGCTGGCAGGTCGGCGGGACCGCCACGAACCTGCCGCTCGGCGGCGAGTTCCAGATGGTCGGCACCGTGAGCGCGTTCGACGCCCCGTTCGGCTCGCTGAACGCCGGCGACCCGACGCGCGAGTACACGTTCTACGTGCACGGCCTGGTCTCGAACGGCACCACCGCGATCGGCCCGCCGAACCTGACGCTGTACGAGACGCACTTCACCGGCGGCACGTTCGAACTGTACGAGGACCTCTCGCCCGACGCGGCGTTCGCGCCCTTCCCCCCGGTCATCGCGAACTTCACCGACGGCACGCTGCTGCTGTCGGGGTCGTTCACGTCGTTCGTCGTGCAGTCGAACAACTTCACGACGTACCAGACCGGCAACATCGAGGGCGCCCTCGACTGGACGGGCGGAACGCTGCTCTCCATCGCCCAGGAGAACGGCTGCACGGGCCTGCTGACGGGCGGCATGACGTGGAACCCGTCGGTCCTGATCCCCGGCTACCTCTACCGCCACGACGGCAAGATCGACCTGCAGTGCCCGACCCCGGCCGGCCACTCGACCTGGGGACGCCTCAAGTCGCTCTACAAGTAGTCGCCCCGGCGACCGCCGGAACGCGCGCGCCCCGCTCCTCCCGGAGCGGGGCGCGTCGTTTGCGCCGGAAGGCGGCTCAGACCCCGTACTCGGGCGCCGGCCTGTCCTGCAGCCCGTGGTCGAACCAGCGCCGCAGGTGCTGCAGGCGCTGGCCGCGGCGCGCCGGCGCGCCGCTGCGCGACAGTTCGTGGCTCTCGCCCGGGAA
>CAZIXL010000789.1:0-1906 GCA_964542885.1 uncultured bacterium | reverse complement strand
TACGCTAATCGGTCGTGATCGTGCGGATACTGTTCGTGTCGCCGTCGGCGAAGCCCCCTCGCCGCCGGTCGGCCTCGTGCAGCGATGCAGTTCGTCCGGAGGCGCGTCGTCGCGTGCTACACGCGGCGCGTCGCGGTTCCCCACATGAATCACTCGAGAGCCTTTCCTGGAAGTCCGGGCCACCGCCAGTCGCGCGGGAGGCCCTTTCTTGTCTGAAGAACGGGAGGTCGTCATGACGGTCATGGCCGACAAGGCGAAGACGGGCGCGAAGGGCCACAACGCATTCGCGATGGCGCAGGCCCAGTTCGACGGAGTTGCGGAATACCTCGGGCTCGACCCGGCGACGCGGGAACTGCTCCGGCAGCCGCTTCGCGAGTACCAGTTCGGGATTCCCGTCCGCATGGACGACGGCTCGGTGAAGGTCTTCCGCGGATTCCGCGTGCAGCACAATGACGGTCGCGGCCCCGGCAAGGGCGGCATTCGCTTCCATCCGCAGGAGACGATCGACACCGTTCGCGCGTTGTCGATGTGGATGACGTGGAAGTGTGCGGTGGTCGACATTCCCCTCGGCGGCAGCAAGGGCGGCGTCGTGTGTGACCCGCACAACCTGAGCGCGCGCGAGCAGGAGCAGCTCTGCCGCGGCTGGGTCCGGCAGATCTCGCGGGACGTGGGCCCGCTGCTCGACGTTCCCGCGCCAGACGTCATGACCACGCCCCAGCACATGCTGTGGATGCTCGACGAATACGAGCAGATCCACCGCGGCCACTTCCCCGGTTTCATCACCGGCAAGCCCGTCGGCATGGGGGGATCGCTCGGGCGCACCGAGGCGACCGGCTTCGGCGTGGTGTTCACGATCCGCGAGGCCCTGAAGGAGATGGGCGTGCGACTCGACACGACGACCGCCAGTGTCCAGGGCTTCGGCAATGTCGCGCAGTACGCCATTCGGCTCTACCAGCAACTCGGCGGCAAGGTCGTCTGCGTGTCGTCGTGGGACCAGGCGGACCAGACCTCGTACTCGTTCCGCAAGGCGTCGGGCATCGACCTCGACGAACTGCTCGCCATCACCGACCGCTTCGGCGGGATCGACAAGACCAAGGCGAAGGCCAAGGGCTACGAGGTGCTGGACGGCGAGGCGTGGATCAGCCAGGACGTGGACATCCTGATCCCCGCCGCGCTCGAGAACCAGGTGAGGGGCGACAATGTCGAACGCATCCACTCCCGCGTCCGGCTGATCGCCGAAGGTGCGAACGGCCCGACCACGCCCGAAGCCGACGCGGTGCTCAAGAAGCGGGGCGTCTTCGTGATTCCCGACTTCCTGGCCAACGCCGGTGGCGTGACCTGCAGCTACTTCGAGCAGGTCCAGAGCAACATGAACTACTTCTGGGAGCGCGACGAGGTCCTCGGCAAGCTCGACGTGAAGATGACCGCGGCCTACCTGGCAGTGAGCGAACTGGCGCGCAAGCGCGGGCTCTTCATGCGGGACGCCGCCTACGTCATCGCCATCAACCGGGTGGCGCAGGCGTGCAAGCAGCGGGGCTGGATCTGATTCGGTCGCTCCGCGCGGCCGGCGCCGGGAGATCCATCGGCGCCGGCCGAACAGCGGGGCGTCGGACATGAGCGGCACAAGGACCGGAGACGCGGGCGAACCGGCGTTTCCCGAGTTCGACCGGAAGTTCTTCGAATCGCGCGAGGACTTCACGGTCGTCGGGACGGGGGCCCTCGGCGGCAAGGCGCTGGGCCTCGCCGCCATCAAGCGCATGCTCGAGTCCGAGTGGCGCGCGGCGGCCCACCCGGGCATCACGGTCGGGATCCCGCGGCTCGTCGTGCTCGCGACCGACGTCTTCGACCGCTTCATGGACGAGAACGGCCTGCACGAGATCGTCCGCTCCGGATCGTCCGACGATCG
>CAZIXL010000788.1:0-1907 GCA_964542885.1 uncultured bacterium | reverse complement strand
AGTTGCGGGCGCCGCGCATAGTAGTCGAGCATCCGCGCCGCGGCGCTGATGCCGAAGAGCTTCTCGCCGGGCAGGTACGCGACCAGCGTGCGTCCGAAGAACGGCACGAAGTGGTGCACGCACAGCGAGTGGAAGGGCACGTCGCGGACCACGACCAGGTCGTCGGCGCCGCCGGAGGGCATGACCTTCACGTCGGGCTCGGCGCCGGGCTCGAGGCCGGCGAACACCTCGCGGTACAGGTCGGCCACCCGCTCCGGCGTCTCGGCCAGGTCGGGTTCGGTGGCCGGGTCCAGCCCCAGCGCGCGGATCAGGTCGGCGACCGCGCGGCGGGCGGCCGCGTCGTCGCGCACCGGCCGGGGAGCGTCCATGGGCGATCGCCTCCGGGGAAAAGACGACGGGGCCGGCTGGAGAGCCGGCCCCGTGACATGGAGCGGAAGACGGGACTCGAACCCGCGACCCTAACCTTGGCAAGGTTATGCTCTACCGGGCTGAGCTACTTCCGCGAAGAAGAGCGGCGGGAAATATAGCGATGCCCCCCGGGAAGCGTCAAGAGCCCCGCCTCCCGTGCGGGCGGCGGCCCACGTGCGCGCGGCGCCCGGCCGGGCTACAAATACCGCCGTGACGACCCTCGTCCAGAAGTACGGAGGCACCTCCGTCAACGGGCCCGAGCGCATTCGCGCGGTGGCCCGGCGCATCGCCGAGTCGCGCGCGGCCGGCGCCTCGCTCGTCGTGGTGGTCTCGGCGATGGGCGACACGACCGACGAGCTGATCGCGCTCGCGCGGCAGGTCTCGCCGTCGCCGAGCCGGCGCGAGATGGACATGCTGCTCACGACCGGCGAACGAGTGTCGATGGCGCTCGTCGCGATGGCGCTGCACGACCTGGGCGTCGAGGCGATCTCGTTCACCGGCTCGCAGAGCGGCATCCTCACGAACGAATCGCACTCGAACGCGCGCATCGTCGCGATCCGCCCGGAGCGCATCCGCGCCGAGCTCGAGCGCGGCCGCGTCGTGATCGTGGCCGGCTTCCAGGGCGTGAGCCCGGTCACGAAGGAGATCACGACCCTCGGGCGCGGCGGTTCCGACACGACCGCCGTGGCGCTGGCCGCGGCGCTCGCGCCGGCGCGCTGCGAGATCTGGACGGACGTGGCCGGCGTCTACACCGCCGACCCGCGCGTGGTGCCGGGGGCGCGCATCCTGCCCCGGCTGTCGTTCCGGGCCTGCTCCGCGCTGGCCCACATGGGCGGCCGCGTCCTGCACGCGCGCTGCGTGGACCTGGCCGCGCGCGAGCGCGTGCCGCTCGTGGTGCGCTCGTCGTTCGACGGGTCGCCCGGCACCGAGATCGTGGAGGACGTCGTGGAAGAGCCCCGGGTGGAGGCCGTCGCGCACCAGCAGGACGTGTCCATCGTCGTCGCCGAGGGCAACGCCGGCGGCCGCGGCGAGACGCGCGGGATCCTCGAGACGGTCGCGCAGCACTACCCCGCCCTCGAGCTGCTCGCGCGCGAGCAGGCCGGCGACGCGCACGCGGCGATCGTCTGGGTGGGCCCGCGCGAGGACGCCGACTCGCTCAAGGCCCGCTTTCGCGAACTGCGCGGCCCGGGCGGCGAGTGGCGCCTCGACGTGCAGCACGGCTGCGCGTTCGTCTCGCTGGTCGGCTTCGGCCTCGGGGCGCGCGAGGCGGCCCGCGCCGAGGCGGCGCTCGAGAAGGCCGGCATCGCGGTGCTCGCGCTGCGGGCGACGCCCGCCGGGCTGGTCCTGCGCGTGCCGAACGAGCGCTGCGAGGACGCCGTCCGCGCGCTGCACGCCGCGCTGCTCGGCTGCGGCGCGCGCGGCCGGCCGGCGCCGCGGGCCTGCAGTTCCCCGCCGCGGCGGCCGATTGCGCCTCTCCACCGTCGAGAATAGGATTCTGC
>CAZIXL010000787.1:0-1914 GCA_964542885.1 uncultured bacterium | reverse complement strand
CCGCCGCGCAGCGGCTGTGGACGGCGGTCGACCGCCCGAACCTCATGATCAAGCTCCCGGCGCCGGCGCCGGGTCTGCCCGCGATCACCGCTTCGATCGCGGCGGGGATCAACGTCAACGTCACGCTCATCTTCTCGCTCGCGCGCTACCGCCAGGTGATGGACGCCTACCTCGCGGGCCTCGAGCAGCTCGTGGCGGCGGGCGGCGACCCCGCGAAGGTCCGCTCGGTCGCGTCGTTCTTCGTCTCGCGCGTGGACTCCAAGGTGGACGCGGCCATCGAGCAGCGCCTGGCCTCGCTGCCGGGCGGGGCCACGGAGCGCGCCGAACTCGAGTCGTTGCGCGGCCGCGCGGCGGTGGCCAACGCCCGCCTCGCCTACGCCGAGTTCGAGCTGGTCTTCGGCGCCCCGCGCTTCGCCGCGCTGCAGGCGAAGGGCGCGCACGCGCAGCGCCCGCTGTGGGCGTCGACCAGCACCAAGAACCCGGCCTACCGCGACGTGCTGTACGTCGAGGAGCTGATCGGCCCGAACACCGTGAACACGATGCCGCCCGCGACGCTCGACGCGTTCAACGACCACGGCGCGGTCGAGAGCCGCATCCACCGCGACCTGCCCGCCGCGAAGGCGCTGTTCGGCAGGCTCGCGGCGCTCGGCGTGCCCGTCGACGCGCTGATCGACCAGCTCGAGGACGAGGGCGTCCGGTCGTTCGCGAAGTCGTACGACGACCTGCTCGCGGCGCTCGAATCGCGCCGGCGCGAGCTGGTGGCGCAGCGCGGAGCGGGCGCGTGAGCGCGCGCGCGCTGCGCGCCAGCACCGGCGCCTACGCGGCGGCCATCCATGCGCGCCTCGAGTCGCTGCGCGGCGCCGGCTTCCCGCAGCGGCTGCTCGCGCACGACGACGCGCTGTGGGGCGACGACCCGGCGCACCGCAAGGTCGCGGCGAACCGGCTCGGCTGGCTCGCCTCGCCCCGCGCCATGCGCGAGCGCGTGGCCGAGTTCGAACACTTCGCCGCCGAGGTCGCGGCCGAGGGCTTCACGCACGCCGTGCTGCTCGGCATGGGCGGCTCGAGCCTCGCGCCCGAGGTGCTGCGGCACACCTACGGCGTGCAGCCGGGCCGGCTCGAGCTGACGGTGCTCGACAACACCTCGCCCGCCGCGGTGCGCGCCGTGGCCGCGGCGCACGCGAACGTGCGCACGCTCTACCTGGTCGCCAGCAAGTCGGGCGGCACGATCGAGGTCGCCTCGTTCGAGAAGTTCTTCTTCGAGCGCGAGCGCGCCGCGCGCGGCGACGACGCCGGCCGCGCGTTCGCCGCCATCACCGACCCCGGGACGGCGCTCGAGAAGCTCGCCGGCACGCGCGGCTACCGGCGCGTGTTCACGAACCCGCCCGACATCGGCGGCCGCTACTCGGCCCTGTCGGCCTTCGGCCTCGTGCCGGCCGCGCTGGTCGGCGCCGACGTCGGCGCGATGCTCGCGGCGGCGGTCCGCGAGCTGGACGCGATCGCGGGCGACGGCGGCGACGGCGTGGCGCTCGGCGCCGCGCTCGGCGAGCTGGCGAAGGCCGGGCGCGACAAGCTCACGCTGGTCTTCTCGCCGGAGTTCGCCTCCGTGGGCACGTGGGTCGAGCAGCTCGTGGCCGAGAGCACGGGCAAGTCGGGCAAGGGGATCGTGCCGGTGGCCGAGGAGACGCTCGCCGGGGCCGACGCGTACGCGAACGACCGCGTGTTCGTGGCCGTCGGCTCGCCGCGGCTGCCCGCGCAGGTCGAGCGCGACCTCGTCGCCCTCGCGGCCGCGGGGCACCCCGTGTTCCGCTGGAGCTGCCCGGAGCGCACGCAGCTCGCCGCCGACTTCGTGCGCTGGGAGGTGGCCACCGCGACCGCCGGCGCCGTGCTCGGCGTGGACCCGTTCGTCGAGCCGCA
>CAZIXL010000786.1:0-1917 GCA_964542885.1 uncultured bacterium | reverse complement strand
CCCGGGCGGGTTCGAGCTGGGCGAGGTGCAGACCGCCTTCAACGTGCTCGAGGAGTCGCTCTGGCACCGCATCACCGCGGAACTGGCGCCGGAGCAGCTGGCCGAGGCGCTGGGCCTGGTCGCGACCGCGCTCGGCGCGGGCAAGGACCAGCTCGCGCGCACCTACGTCGCACTCGCGACCGACACGCACGTGCCGGCGCTGGACGTGGCGGCGCTGTTCGGCGGCAAGGCGATCGCGTAGCGCGCGGCCCCACCCGGCGCGGCGCCGGACCTCAGTACCGGTCCAGGTCGTGCCCGATCACGACGTCGCCGGCGTAGCCGCCGGCGCGGACGCCGGCGAGGATCTCGTCGTCGGTGCCGCCCATGCGCACGATGTGGTGGAGCACGAGGAGCTTCGGCCGCGCGCGCATCGCGAGCGCGCCCAGTTCGCGATCCGAGGTGTGGAACGAGCGCATGTACTTCGGCCAGTCGTCGCCGCCCGGGCGCTTCTCGGGCGCGAGCTTCGACTCGGGATAGACCTCGTGCACGAGCACGTCGACGCCGCGCGCCGCCTGTTCGAGCGAGTCGCAGGGCGCGGTGTCGCCCGAGATCACGATGGACTTGTCCGGGGTGTCGATGCGGTAGCCGAACGCCCACGGCCAGCTGCCGTGCTTCACGTTGATCGCCCGCACCTTCACGCCGAGGGAGTCGTAGACCAGGCCGCCGACCGTCTCGAGCACGTTCACCTTCCAGCCGTCGGGCGGGTCGTGCTCGAGGCCCTCGGTGCGGATTTCGATGTCCTCCCGCCAGCCGGCGAGGATGTGGTCCGTGAGCCGCTGCGTGCCCGCGGGGCCGTAGACGCGCAGCGGCTTCTTCCGGCCCATCACCCACGAGGTGAGGATCACGTCGGGGTAGCCCAGCGTGTGGTCGCTGTGCAGGTGCGTGAGGAAGAGCGCCGTGATCGGGCCGTTGCGGTACGGCAGGCCCGCCGCCTCCATCTGCCGCATCACGCCGGGGCCGGCGTCGAACAGGAAGATCCGCTTGCCCACCACGACCGCGGTGGCGGGGCCCTGCGTGAGGTGGTTCGGCACCGGCATGCCGGTGCCGAGCAGCACGACCGACGTGGTCTCGCGCGCGGCCGGTGGCGCCGGCGCGGGTGCGGCGGCGGCGGGCGACTGCGCCCGCGCGGCCGGGGGCGGGCCCGGGACGGTTCCGAGGAGGCCGAGGACGATCGCGACGGCGGCCGGCAGGGCGAATCGCTTCATGGCGCCACCTCCTGGTGGGTGGGGAGTCAGTCGCGATCGGCGGGTCGGATCGCGTACCAGCCCAGCCCGGGGATCTCGCGGGCGATGGAGTAGAAGTCGCGCGGCTCGAAGAACCGCGAGTGTGTCCAGTAGATCGGCCGGATGCCGGCCCGGCTGCAGGCCAGGCGCATGCGCGGCACGTGGAAGCCCTGCGTGACGATGATGGCCCCGCCGCCACCGTGGGCGTCGAGCCACGCGCGCGCGTGCCGGGCGGTGAGCCACGAGTTGTCGCCCCGCGAGTCGGTCACGACCGCCGAGTCCGGCACGCCGCGCGCGAGCAGCCAGCGCTTCATCGCGGCGGCCTCGTCCTGGCCCTCGTGACCCACGGCGCCCGACACGAACAGCACCGGCGCCCAGCCGGTGCGCCAGACCTCGAGCGCGCGCCGGCAGCGCGACTCGAGCCGCCCCGACAGGCGGCCGTCGGCGCGGACCGTGTTGCCGGGCACGATCGCGATCGCCGCGTGCCCCGGATGGTCGGCGAGCCCGAGCGCCACGAGCAGCACGCACGCGGCCACGAACGCCGGCGCCCCGAGCGCGAGGAGCCGGACGAACAGGACGACGACGCGTCCCCGCGGGGCGGTCGGCGCGCCGCCCGCGGCGCCGGGGGCCTCGCCGCGGTTCATCCCCACGTCAC
>CAZIXL010000785.1:0-1923 GCA_964542885.1 uncultured bacterium | reverse complement strand
GGACCGACGTACGCCGCGACAGCGTTGGCCCACGCGTCGTTGAACGCGAACGAACCGACGGCGGCAACGGGGAGCGTGAAGCCGGCGCCGCCGTTCGCCGCCGCGAGATTGTGTTGCACGACCTGCAGCGAATCGCCCGGCGACGACGGCCCGGGAACGAAGAAGCCATCGCCCTGGTTGAGCGCGCTGGTGTTCGAGACGATGCGTCGACTCAGGCCGGTGAATGTCGCGAGGCAGGACAGGCCATTCCCGCCGTTTCCCGACGCCACGCAGTCGTGCACGTTCCCGTTCGGGGCTTCCAATCGCAGCCCGTCACCGCCGTTCCCGGAGAACAGGCAGCTGGCGATTTCCCGTGGCAGGCCACCGCGATAGGTCGAGTCCTGGATGAACAGTCCCCGTCCCGCGTTGTCGGAGAACTCCGAGCCCGTGACCGAGACCGGCCCGACCTCCCAGCTGCCGTACTCCCCCGGCAAGATGCACCGGACGCCGTCTCCACCACTCCCCCGGATGACCGAGTTCTGGATCGCGAGCCTGGTTTCGTTGAGCTCGAGGGCGTTCGACACGGACGCCAGGACCGTGTCCCGGACGAGCGAGATGGCCGACGAGGCGTGTGCCGTGTTGTCGAACCCGAGCCGCATCGCGGTCCCACAGTTCTCGAATCGGGAATCCGTGACGTCGAAGTTTCCCCCCCACCCTGCGGGCCCAAGGATGCCGAAGTCCGTCAGTCCATTGAACTCACAACGAGTCACGCCGATTCCGAATGCGAGCCAGCCGGTGTAGGTGGCGCCCACCCGGGCGTTCCGGAACGTGCAATCGATCAGCGAGATGTCGTCGCCCCCCGGGTGGCCGAGGAACAGCGTGTCGGCCGGTCCCTCGAAGAGGCAATCCCGGAACGCGGACGGCCCAGCGGCGCCGTCGTTGATCATGGTGAGTCGGGCACCGTGGAACCGCAGTCGCTCGAACGGCGGGTACTGGACGTTGTTCGCATAACCGAGGAAGCGCTTGAACGTCGTCGACGCGTAGAAGTCGCAGTTCTCGAAATTCGCCGCATATAGGGGAAACCCGTCTGCATGGACGGTTCCCTCGAAGACACAGCCTTCGAAATAGATGGCTCGTGCATCCGCCTGTATCGAAACGGGAGCGGTGAACGTCAGCCCCTCGATTCGATGCTGCGGACCGACGAAGTTCGGGTTTGCGGCGACGGATTGCACCCGGGTGACCGCCGGTCCCATGACGCCGATCAGGTACCTCTTCGATTGCACCTGGAGATTCGGCGTGGTGATCGTCTCCGCGTAGTCGCCCGGCATCACCAGGACCGTGTCGCGGAAGGCGGCCTGCAGCGTGTCCAGGGCCGCCTGGATCGTCGTGAAGTCACCGCCGCCATTCGGGTCGACGACGTAGTGGGTCGCATGCGCGGGGGACGCGATGGCCGCTCCGATCGCGAGCACCAGGCTCGCGAAGACCGCTCGGCTCTTCATGAAGTCACGCCTCCTCACTGTTCCAGCCAGACGAGCCGTTTCGTCGCGCCCTCGCTCCCGCGCGTGAACCGCGCCCAGTAAAGGCCCGCCGGCACGCGCCCGTTCGTGCCTTCGCCTCGCCAGCGCACCGTGCCGCTCGCGGCGCCCACCGTCGTCCGCCACACCGCACGGCCACCGACGTCGTACAACTCGACGCGTGCGTCGCCGGTGCCCGCAGGCAGCACGAACTCCACGTTGCCGCGCGCCACGCTCGGGCGCACCGCGAATGCGACGCCCGCCGGTGTCGAGGGCTCCACGCCCGCGACGGCCGGACACGACTCTGGCAGCGCGCCGATCAGTCCGTACACGCCGCCGGCGCCGCAGGGCGAGCCCTGCTGCAGCCCGAGGTCGCCGCCCGCGAGGTCGCAGAACAGCGGATCGACGGTCAGGTTGCTGTCGGCGGGCG
>CAZIXL010000784.1:0-1929 GCA_964542885.1 uncultured bacterium | reverse complement strand
CGGCCAGCGGGTCGCCATGGAACCAGCCGACGCGCGTCGACGCCGTGGTGTTGATCACGGTCGACATGCGGGTCCGGTACATGAACGAGATGTTGAGCGGCTGGCCCGCGGCCGCAGCGATGTCGCGATACAGCATCTGGTCCCACTGGCTGGCATAGCCCGGGAACTTGCGCTGACCGCCGAACACGCCCTGGCCTGCCGTGCGCTCGATCGTGGCCTGGTTGTACGGGTTCTTCGTCACCTGATCGACGACCGAATTGTCGTTCAGCTGGCGCAGACCACACCACGCCGACTTGTTGCCCGACAGCGGCGCCCAGGTCACACCCGAGCCGCCGGCCTGGCTCGCGCCACCGTCACCGTGCCACACGCCGACGACACCGTAGGTGCGCTTGCCGCCGAGGCCCTGGTTGATGACGTAGTTGGCGTTGTTGCCGTTCTCCTGCGCCCACCACGGACGGATGTCGTCGGTGAACGTGAAGCCACCGGTCGTGTTGTAGAGGGCCAGGTCGGGCCACCAACCGCACAGCGAGTCACCGACGCCGTGGGTCGCGAGGATGCCCGTGTTGTCCCAATCCCACATCGCGTTCGTGGGATCGTTGACGCCAGGACGACGCGTACCGGACCAGATGTTCCAGTAGTTGGTCGTGGCGTTCCAGTGATCGGTCTGCGAGAAACCGACGTACACCGTGTCGGGATCCGGACCGGCAGAAACGCGGAGACCCTGCTGGGCCTGCGCGCTCAGCGCCTTCTGGAGCTTGACGTTCTTCAGGATGGCTCCGGGCTCGTCCGTGCTCGACTGCGCGAACACCGCCGTGGCCATCATCGCGGTCGCTCCCAGCAGGAGCATCACCGCGACGAACGACTTCTTCATAGGACTACCTCCATCGTCGCAATGCATGGGCAATGCGAAGTCTTCCAGGTACGGATTGCGAGCGAGGTGTCGCAAGAACGAATCGCCGACGGATTTCTCGCGGAATGCGATGAATCCCTCGGCAATCTCTCCGGTCCCATCCCCCCTTTCCGCTGTCTCGGCTCCTCCCTAGGCAGTTCGGGAAGAACGAGACACATGGTGTGCGCGATCTCATTCGTGAGTTGCCCGACGATCGTGGCCGCTGCCAGCACGCGAACTCGAACAACCGCGGAACTCAGAGGTGCCAGTGAGGGGTAACTCGGTCAGCCAGCGCCCCAACACGCAACAAAGGCTAGGAGCCTATCAGGGGTCTGTCAATCCGTTTTTTTGCTGGTACTTGGCAGGTCTTTCGCCCCGGACTGACGTTCGCGACCCGGGGCGGTGAGCGCAGTGGGGAATCGGCGCGTCATTTCGCGAGGGGCAACTGGCGCCCTGTCGGGGGTTACCCGCCTCGCCGCCAGGCGGCGACCGCGGCCTCGCCGACCTCCCGCAGGGGCCGGCCGCTGTCCGCGGCCACCCGGGCGACCGACTCGAACTCGGGGTGGGCCCGTTCCGAGCCGTCCGGAAGCGTGGCGACCTTGACTTCGACTTCGCCGAACGCGGTCCGGACGCGCTCGAGCCGCCGCGGCAGCTCGAGCCGCCGCTCCGTCCGGATCCGCACGCCCAGCGACGTGGAATGCTCGAGCACGAGCGCGCCGAGCCGGTCGGCGTCGGCCGGTTCGGCGACGACGACGAGGAGCTGGCCGGGCCGGCCCTTCTTCATGAGCGTGGGTACCAGCATCGCGTCGAGGGCCCCGGCTCCGAGCAGGCGGCCGGTCAGCTCGGCAAGTCGTTGCGGAGATTCGTCGTCCATCGCGGTCTCGAGCACCGCGACCTCACGCTCCGCGATCGTGCCCGCGAGCGGCTCGCCGACCAGCAGCCGCAGCACGTTCGGGTGCTCGGGAAACTCGCGCGCGCCCGCCCCGACCCCGCTCGCCACGAGCCGGTGAGGCGGAGGCCCGCCCCAGTCGGCGACCAGT
>CAZIXL010000783.1:0-1932 GCA_964542885.1 uncultured bacterium | reverse complement strand
GTGTTCGCGGTCTGGCTGCCGGAGCCGTTGACGGTGGCGACATGGATGGAGAAGTCGTTGACGACGGGTTTCACGCTTCGCGTCGGACCCCGTGGGTCCGCTCCTCAAGGAAAGGGGACTCGGGGCGGGTAAAACAGGCGGCGCCGCCCCGCGCGGCGCCGTCTCGAGAGGCCGGACGGTACGGTCCGGTTCGGGGAGCGTCAACTCCTGCGCGCCGTGCCGGGCGCCGTTCTCTTCGCCCCCGGTCGTCCTTGACTCGACCCGCGAGCGTCCTATCGTGCGGGCATGACGACGAGCGAATCCCGCATCGAACCCGCGGCCCCCATTCTCGAGTCCGCCCGCAAGTGGCTGGCGCCCGTGCGCACGGCCCTCGACACCGACTTCCTGGCCGCCTACCTGACCGGCAGCGTGCTCACCGCCGGCTTCGACCCGCAGCACTCCCGCGTGAACCTGCTCGTGATCGCGCGCACGCTGTCGCCGGAGGTGCTCGACCGCCTCGCCACGGCGATCCCGAACACCCGCAAGGCGCCGCACTTCGAGCCGCTGTTCCTGGTGCGCGACCAGATCGCCGCTTCGCTCGACGTGTTCCCGATGGAGTGGCTCGACGTGCTCGAGCGCCACCTGCGGCTCGAGGGCGAGGACGTGTTCACCGGCATCCAGGTGCCGCGCACGTGGCTGCGCCACCAGTGCGAGCACGAGCTGCGCGGCAAGCACATCCGGCTGCGCCAGGAGTACCTCGCGTCCGGGGCCCGTACCGAGCGGCTGCGGGAAGTGCTCACGCGCTTCGCGAGCGGCTTCCACACGCTGTTCCGCACGCTCGTGCGCCTGCGCGGCGAGGATCCGCCGGCCAGCACCGAGCGCGTCATCGAGCGCGTGGCCGACGCCTACGGGCTGGACGCGCGCGCGCTGCTGGGCGCGTACCTGGTGCGCTACTCGCGCAAGGCCGACGGGGACGACGTGAAGGAGGTCTACCGCCGGTTCCTCGTCGAGATCGAGCGCCTGATCGGCGCGATCGACACCCTGCGCGTCTCATGAGCCCGCCGCGCGCGCTCGCGCGCCACGGGTGCATCGCGCTCCTCGCGCTGGCCGCCCTGCTCGCCCCGGTGCGCGCCCGCGCGGCGGACGACGGGTACGCCGACATTCCGCGCTACGCGGGCTACGTGACCGACGAGGCGGGCGTGCTCGGCGCGGAGCGCCGCGCGCAGCTCGAGGCGTTCCTCGACCAGTACGCGCGGCGGACCGGCTCGCAGTTCGCGGTGCTCACGGTGAAGAGCACCGCGCCCGAGGAGCCCGGCGCCTACAAGGTGCGTGTCTTCGAGAAGTGGGGCATCGGTTCCCGCGACGAGAACGACGGGCTGCTGCTGCTGCTGGCGATGGAGCAGCGCCGCATCGTGTTCGAGACCGGCTACGGGCTCGAGGGCACGCTGCCCGACGGCTGGCTGGCGTCCATGCTGCGCGAGCTGGCGGTCCCGCGCCTGCGCGAGGGCGACGTCGACGGTGCGGTCACCGCCGCGGTGCTCGCGGCCGCCCAGCGCGTGGCGCAGGAGAAGGGCGTGACGCTGGAGTGGAACGGCGCCGAGTTGCGCTACGACGGGGAGGGCCACCGGCAACTGCCCTCGTGGGTCGTGCTGCTGCTGCTGCTCGTCCTCTTCAGCGTCGTCTCGGCGGCCGTGCGGCGCCGGGGCTACTATGCCGGGCCCGGCACGTGGCGCGGCGGCGGCTGGGGCGGCGGCTTCGGCGGCGGCTTCGGTGGCGGTGGTTTCGGCGGTGGCGGCGGCTCGTCGTTCGGCGGTTTCGGCGGCGGCAGCAGCGGTGGCGGGGGCGGCGGGGCGAGCTGGTGAACCCTCCGGCGCGCGGGGTGCGCGACCGGTTCGATGGCGACAAGGAGATCCGACCATGCGTGGTGCGCTGATCGCGGTGATCGTCGTGGCC
>CAZIXL010000782.1:0-1933 GCA_964542885.1 uncultured bacterium | reverse complement strand
ACGCTGGTCGACGCGATGTACCGCGACGGCTACTTGTGCCCGCTCTGCAACCAGCTCATGGGCGAGACCGCCGAGACGCTGGCCGACGAGTACGGCGTGACGCGCGCGGAGCAGGACGCGTACGCGCTGCGCAGCCACCAGCGCGCGACGCGTGCGTGGGAGGGCGGCGCGTTCGCGTCCGAGGTCGTGCCGGTCACGGTGGGCGAGGGGCGGCGCGCCGCGACGCTCGCGCGCGACGAGCACGTGCGTGCCGACGCGAACCTCGACGCCATGGCGAAGCTGCGCCCCGTCTTCCGCAAGGACGGCACGATCACGGCGGGCAACGCGTCGGCCATCACCGACGGCGCCGCGGCGCTGGTCGTGCTGTCCGAGGCCGCCGCCGCGAAGCACGGCGTCGCGCCGCAGGCCGCGCTGCTCGGCTTCACGAGCGTCGGCGTGGACCCGGCGCGCATGGGGATCAGCCCCGTGCCCGCGGTGCGCCGGTTGCTCGAGCGCCACCGCCTGACGCTCGCCGACATCGACGTGGTCGAGCTGAACGAGGCGTTCGCGGCGCAGGTGCTGGCCTGCGACCGCGAGTTGAAGCTGGACCCCGAGCGGCTCAACCCGAACGGCGGCGGCATCGCGATCGGGCACCCCACGGGCTGCAGCGGTGCGCGGATCGTGGTCGGTCTCGTGCACGAGCTGCACCGCCGCAAGGCGCGCTACGGCATCGCGACGCTCTGCGTGAGCGGCGGCCAGGGCATGGCCGTGCTGGTCGAGCGCGTGTAGCGGAACGTCGCGAGGGAGCGCGCGGGTCGCGCACGCTCCCCCGGGACGTGCGGGTTCACCTCACCCGCGCGAACCGCCGCGTCCAGGTCGCGCCGTCGGTGCGCACGCGCAGCAGGTAGACGCCGGCGGGCGCGGTCGTGCCGGCGCCCGTCGTGCCGTCCCACTGCAGCGTCCAGCGGCCGGCGCCGAGCGCGGCCACGGGCGCGTGCCACACCTCGCGCCCGGCCACGTCGTGCACCGTCCACGCCACGCGCGAGGGAACGGGCAGCTCGAGCGTCCACGACACGGCGCCGCTGGCCGGGTTCGGGAACGCGCTCGACAGGCGCAGCGCCGCGAGCGGGCCGTCGGCCGCGCCGGTCGTGCCCGCGATGACCGTGACCGTCGAGACGGCGCCGTTGTTCGCCTCGTCGGTCTCGACCACGCCGGCGAGCGTGTCGGCCGTGACGCGCACGAGGTGCGTCCCGGCCGCGAGCAGCGGCGGCACGCTCGCGGTGACGAGCACGCTGTCGAGCGCGGGCACGAGCGTGTCGCCCTCGGCCAGCGTGGTCGCGCCGTCGGCGGAGAGCCGCCAGCGCGAATACGGCGCGGGCATGCGCCCGTGGTTGCGCAGCCAGAAGCGGAACGTGGCGGCGTTCCCCGTGCCGAGCGTCGGCGGCTGCGTCCACGCCGCGCCGGGTTCGAGGTCGATCTCGGGGAAGATCGCCACGCGCGCGGTGTCGGCGAGCCCGGTGCTGTCGGTCACGGCCAGCCGGATCTCGAGCCACACGCCGCTGCCGTCGTCGTGGTTCTCGGCCACGAACGAGCCCGTGCTGTCCGCGACGATCTCGATGCCCGGGTGCACGTGCACGTTGTGGTGCAGGTCCACGTCCCAGCGGTAGGCGAGCGTCGTCGCGTCCTGGTCGGGATCGCTGGCGGCGCAGTGCAGCCGGATCGTGTCGCCGGCGGCGTAGAAGGCGCTGTCGACGGGCGCGAGGATCGTCGCGACCGGCGGGTGCGGATAGGTCAGCGTGGCGTCGCCGCCGCCGAAGTCGTCGAACACGGTGCCGCTCGCGCTCGCGAGATCGAAGCCCAGGCGGCCGCCCAGTGCCGCGAAGGACCAGTCGCCGACCGAGCCGGTGGCGATGCGGGCGCCGTTCCTGAACACCTCGACCGCGCCGTCCGCGCG
>CAZIXL010000781.1:0-1934 GCA_964542885.1 uncultured bacterium | reverse complement strand
CGATTCGCGCTCTCGGGCGCCACGCGCCTCGACCGCTCCCCGGCGCGCGCGGATCGCCCGGCCTTCTACGCGCTGCGCTCCGACGCGCCGGGGTTCGATCCGTACGCGGCCGCCGCCGCGCTGCGCGGCGAGCCCGGCGTGCTCGCGGCCTCGCCCGACGTGGCGCTGCAGCTGCACGTGGTGCCCGACGACCCGTGGTACCCGCTGCAGTGGCACCTCGGAAGCAGCGCCGCGGCGGTGCGCGCGCCGCTCGCGTGGGACCGCTCGACCGGCTCGGCGAACGTCGTGATCGCGATCCTCGACACGGGCGTGGACCTGACGCACGCCGACCTCGCCTACAAGATCTGGCGCAACACGGGCGAGGTGCCGCTCAACGGGCTCGACGACGACGGCGACGGCTGGGTCGACGACGTGAACGGCTGGGACTTCGGCGACCTCGATCCCGACCCGAACCCCGATCCCGTGTACGACGCGGTGACCGGCGTCGACGTGGGCTGGCACGGCACGTTCGTGGCCGGCCTCGCCGCCGCTTCCACGAACAACGGCACCGGCGTCGCCGGCGTGGCGTGGGGCTGCCGCGTGATGCCGCTCAAGGTGACCGACGTCGACGGCACGATCTGGCTCGACGCGATCGTCGCCGGCTTCGACTACGCGCTCGCCGGGGGCGCGAAGGTGATCAACGTGAGCATGGGCGCCACGGACCCCGCGGCCGCCGACTTCTTCCAGGCGCTCGCCGACGAGGCGGCGGCGGGCGGCGCCGTGGTCGTGGCCTCGGCCGGCAACGCGGGCACCGACACGCCGACCTACCCGGCCGCCTGCGCCGGCGTGCTCGCGGTGGCGGCCACGAACGCGTCCAACAACCGCGCGAGCTTCTCGAACTGGGGCCCGTGGGTGGACCTCGCCGCGCCGGGCGAAGGCGTGTGGTCGTGCATCGCGCGCAACTACGCGTACGACGCGTGGAGCCTGTACTGCTTCGCGCAGTACTGGGGCTTCGACGGCGCGCACGCGTACCTGTGGAACGACGGCACGTCGTTCGCGGCGCCGATCGTCTCGGGCGCCGCGGCGCTGGTGTGGTCGCGCTTCCCGCAACTCACCGCCGCGCAGGTCGCGCAGCAGCTCGTGGTCGACGGCGACGCGCGCGCGTACGACAACGCGATCGGCCCGCGCCTGAACCTGGACCGCGCGCTCGCGTACCCGCTCGACGTTCCGCCGGTCGCGGCCGCGCCCGCGAGCCTCGCGTTCGCGCCGCCGTCGCCGAACCCCGCGAGCGGGGCGGTGCGGCTCGCGTTCACGCTGCCGCGCGGCGAGCACGTCGCGTTCGCGATCGTCGACACGCAGGGCCGCCACGTGCGCACGGTGCTCGACGTCGACGCCGGTGCCGGGCCCCAATCGATCGCGTGGGACCTGATGGGCGGCGACGGCCGGCCCGTGGCGCCGGGGCTCTACTTCGCGGTCCTGCGCGCCGGCGGCGAATGCGCCACGCGCCGGCTGTCCGTCGTGCGTTAGCAGCGGGCCCGCGCGAGACGCTCGCACCGGGGCCGTTGGTGCGTTCGCGCGCCGAAAAACCCATGGCACGGGCCCGCCACCGTCGGGGATCATTGCAGGCTCAGCCGGGCTCGCGGCCGGTCCCTCGGTCATGCGTCGCGAGCCGCCTCTTCCCTCTTCCATCCGGGAGGAACCCCGTGCACCCCACCACGCCGGGCCTGTCCCTGCTGCTCGCCGCCACCCTCGCCACCCCGGCCTTCGCCGCGTGGCCGCACAGTCCGCTCACCAACCTGCCGGTCTGCACCGCGGCGGGCGACCAGGCGACGATCGTGACCGTCTCGGACGGCGCGGGCGGCATCATCGTCGCCTGGCAGGACAACCGTGGCGCCGACATCGACCTCTACGCGCAGCACGTGCTCGCCTCGGGCGCCGTGGACCCCGCCTGGCCG
>CAZIXL010000780.1:0-1935 GCA_964542885.1 uncultured bacterium | reverse complement strand
GTGGGTCCGCGCGTGCGGCTCGAGGTCGCGCACGACCGCTTCTTCGTCCGTCTCTTGCGCGACGGCGACGTCGGGCTGGGCGAGGCGTGGACGGCCGGCGAGATCCGCTCGCCCGACCTGCCCGCTCTGCTCGGGTTCCTCGCGCGGAACCGCGCGGCGATCGAGGGCGCCTTCGGGGCGGTCACCGCGCCCGCGCGCGTGTTCCGGCGTGCGGCGCACGCGGCGCGGCGCAACACGCGCGCGGGCGCGCGGCGGAACATCCGCTCCCACTACGACCTCGGCAACGAGTTCTTCGAGCGCCTGCTGGATCCCTCGATGACCTACTCGTCGGCGCGCTGGGACGGACGCGCGCTGACGCTGCAGGACGCGCAGGCGCACAAGCTGGCGCGCGCCGCGGAACTGGCCGGGATCGCGCCCGGCATGCACGTGCTCGAGGTGGGCTCGGGCTGGGGCAGCTTCGCCATCCGCGCCGCGCGGGCGATCGGCTGTCGCGTGACGGGGCTGACGCTGTCACCGGCACAGGCGGCGTTCGCGGCCGGCCGCGCCGCCGCGGCCGGCGTGGCGGATCGCGTCGCGTTCCGGCTCCAGGACTATCGCGACGTGCGGGGGCGCTTCGACGCGATCGTGTCGATCGAGATGGTCGAGGCGGTCGGCCACGAGTTCCTGCCGGGATTCTTCGGCGCCCTCGACCGGCTGCTCGCGCCGGGCGGCCGTGCCGCGCTCCAGGCGATCACCATCGCCGACCGACGCTACGAGGACTATCGCCGCAACCCCGATTGGATCCAGAAGCACGTCTTTCCCGGCGGCCACGTGCCGTCGGTCGCGGCAGTGCACGAGGCGGTCGCACGCGGCTCCAGCTTCGCGATCGAGCGGCTCGAACGATTCGGGCCGGACTACGCCCGCACGCTCGCGCTCTGGCGCGGGAACCTCGTGCGGCACGCGACGGCGCTGCGGGACCTGGGGTACGGCGAGTCGTTCCTGCGCACGTTCGAATACTACCTGTCCTATTGCGAGGCGGGGTTCCGGGCCGGGGAGCTGGACGTCTGCCAGTTCGTGCTCGCGCGGCCGTCTGACGCCGCGCCGCCCTCGGCGCGCGGGGCGTAGAGCACGTGCGACACGAACCATTCCTCGCCACCACGCCAGGCGAACAGCTCGGCGCACGCCATGAGGAACAGCCGCCAGCGCCGCAGCTGCCGGGCCGCGTCCGGCTCGCCGGCGCGCTGCAGCACCTCGCGCGCCTCCGCGCTCCCCGCGTCGAGCCGCGACAACCAGGCAGCGAGCGTCCGTGCATAGTCGCGCCCGTTCTCGCGCCAGCGCGCGATCTCGACCAGGTCGCGGTCGTAGCCCGACAGCCAGCGCTCCGACGGCATCATCCCGCCCGTGAAGAAATGCCGGGCCATCCAAGCCTCCTCCCCCTCGGTCTCGTAGAGGTAGGCCAGCTCGCGGTGTACGAAGACGTGCACGAAGCAGCAGCCGCCGGGGGCGAGCCAGCGCGCCACGCGGGCGAACAGGGCCTCGTGGTTCCGCACGTGCTCGAGCATCTCGACCGACACGACGCGATCGAAACGTTCGTCCGTGTCGAACGTCGCGACGTCGGCGGTGACCACCCGCACGTTGGCCAGGCCGCGTTCGCGGCACGCCCGCTCGATGTGGCGGCGCTGACCCGCCGAGTTGGAGAGCGCCGTCACGCGCGAGCCCGGGAAGCGTTCGGCGATCCAGAGCGCGAGCGAGCCCCAGCCGCAGCCCAGGTCGAGGACGGACTGGCCGTCGGCGAGCCGGGCGCGCTCGGCGGTCCGCGCCAGCATCGCCTCCTCGGCGGCTTCGAGCGTGGTCACACCCTCAGGCCACGCGCACGCGCTGTACTTGAGACGCGGACCCAGCACGAGCCGGAAGAACTCCGCGGGCACTTCGTAGTGCTGCGCGTTCGCCTCGTCG
>CAZIXL010000779.1:0-1936 GCA_964542885.1 uncultured bacterium | reverse complement strand
GCGTCAGGTCGCGCGCGGCGCAGGGCCGGCCCGCGGCCCGGCCGACGGCGGCACGCGTGCTCCGCGCCCGGCGTCAGGACGCCGAGGACTGCCGCTCGAGCAGCCGCAGCTGGAAGAAGCCCAGCAGCACCAGCTCGGGCAGGTCGGGCCGCCCGCGCCCCACCTCGGTGGCCGCGACCGTCGTGCGCGATTTGAAGAACGCCGGCTGCCGCGTGAACTCGAGCTGCACGTGGTCGTCGGGATCGAGCACGCGCCAGCGCCGGCCCCAGACGTCGCCGCGTTTCCAGCGCAGAGCCGTGCCGTCGGCGCAGCGGATCGTGCCGTCGCCGAACCAGCCCGGGCGCAGCTCGAGCAGCGCGTCCACGCCGCCCTCGCGACGCACGACGGTGCGGCCGAGGAAGAACCCTTCGTGCCGCAGGTCCCAGCGGCAGCCCGCGGTCTCGCCCGTCATCCGCGCGCCCGTCCAGCCGCACGCCTCGAGCGTGGCGGCCAGGTCCTCGCCCGCGCGCAGCTCCCACAGGCGGCTCATCAGCCGGGGCCGCTGCCAGACCCACTCGCAGCCGGTCGCTTCGCGCAACGGTCTCATGCGGGGTCACTCCAGAAGCGCGACGCCCGCGGAACGGGGCCCGCCGCGGCGGGCCCGGCGCCGCGGGCGTCGGTGCGGACGGTCGGGGTCAGTTCACGATCGCCCAGTTGAGCTTGATGCTCCACTGCGACAGCGTCGCCGGCTCGGGGCCGAACACGGGGTTCACGATGTTCTCGGCGCGCGTGTCCACGAAGCCGACGCGCGCATCGAGCCCGAGCGTGTGCCGGTCGTCGAGCGGCAGGTCGGCGCCCGTCGAAATGTGCCAGCCGCCGCCCGGCGCGCCCGTGTAGTCGTGCGAGGTCCGGTAGTACTTGTGGAAGTAGTAGCCGCCTCCCAGCCCCAGGTAGGGCCGGAACGCGGTCTTCCAGTGGAAGTGGCGGGTGAACTCGGCCGTCATCGGCACCGAGATCTCGTAGCTGTTGCCGAGGTGGCCGAGCAGCTCGTGGCGGATCGACACGCCGAAGGAGTACTTGTTGCTCATCATGTGGCGGTAGCCGATCCCGTAGCCGCCCAGCGCGTCGCCGGCGTTCTTGCCGCCCGCGCGCGCGTAGCCCGCACCGAACGAGATCCAGTCCGCGCCCTGCGCCCAGGGTCCGTCCGCGGCCCGCCGCTCGGCGTACGTCTTCGGTGCGGCCTTCGCCGGCTTCTCGGGCTTCGGCGCGTCCTGGGCCCGTGCGGCTGGAACGAGCGCGAACGCCAGGACGGCGAGCGCGAGCGCCGCGGGCCGGGTGAATCCAAGTCGCTTGAACACCTGGGACTCCTTCGGGAGGTGATGTCGAAACCCGGTCGGGTTACCCCGCGGAGGGCGGCCGTGGCGGAGTCGCGCGGCCCGCGCGGCGGCGGGGTCGGAATGACGCAATCGGAAGCGGGAAGCTAGCAAAGGCCGTCCCGGACAGGCAATCGGTCGTTTCCACGGCCGGGGCCCGGGCCGGGCTGCTAGAGTGCCGCGCGGTTCCGCCCCATCCTCACGCCCCGAGGCTTCGAATGGCCGATTCCGCGTTCCGCGACCCCCTCCTCGCCGCGCTCGCGCCGCGCCTGGCGGCGCTGCCCGGGCGCACCCGGGCGCTCACGTCGGGCCTGGCCGTCGATTCGCTGGCCCAGGTGCCGCCCGGCGGGGGCTGGAGCGTGGCGCAGTGCCTCGAGCATCTCTGCCGGGGCAACGAGGTCTACTTCCCGCCCATGGAGGCCGCGCTCGCGCGGGCGCGGCGCCCGGCGCCGGCGCGGCCGCACCGGCGCTCGTTCTTCGGCCGGCTGCTGCTGGGCGCGATCGCGGAGTCGAACCCGCGCAGGTTGCCCACCACGCGCGCCATGACGCCGCTCGCGGTGCGTGCCGACGTCACCGGCGCGTTC
>CAZIXL010000778.1:0-1938 GCA_964542885.1 uncultured bacterium | reverse complement strand
CCGTGGCCTGGTGCGCGTCGAGGAACGCGTCGGCGATCAGCGCCTGGTCGTAGAGCATCTTCTCGAAGTGCGGCACCAGCCATTCGGCGTCGGTCGAGTAGCGATGGAAGCCGCCGCCCAGGTGGTCGTGGATGCCGCCTTCGCGCATGGCGCCCAACTGGCGGCGCACCATGGCCAGCGCGTGCGCGCGCTCGCGCGGGGCGCGCGCCCACCAGCGGAGCAGGAACGCCAGGTTCACGGTCGAGGGAAACTTGGGCGCGTTGCCGAAGCCGCCGTGCGCCTCGTCGTACGCGCGCTCGAGCGCCGTCGCGCAGTCGGCCGCCAGCTCTTCGTAGGGCGGCGCCTCGCCCTCGGCCTGCGACAGCGAGCCGATGGCCTCGAGCACGCGCGCGCCCTGTTCGACCAGCGCCGCGCGATCGCCCACCCACGCCGAGTGCACGCGCGGCAGCAGCTCGAGCATGCCCGGCCGCGCCCCCATCGCGCGCGGCGGGAAGTAGGTGCCGCCGAAGAACGGCTCGAGGTCGGGCGTCAGGAACACGTTCAGCGGCCAGCCGCCGCCCATGCGCATCGCCTGCATCGCGGTCATGTAGATCCGGTCCACGTCGGGCCGCTCTTCGCGGTCCACCTTCACGGGCACGAAATGTTCGTTGAGGAGCGCGGCGACCTCCGGATCCTCGAACGATTCGCGCTCCATGACGTGACACCAGTGGCAGGTCGAGTAGCCGATCGACAGGAAGATCGGCCGGTCCAGCTCGCGGGCGCGTGCGAACGCCTCGTCGCCCCAGGGAAACCAGTCCACGGGGTTCGCGGCGTGCTGCAGCAGGTAGGGGCTCTTCTCGCGGGCCAGCCGGTTCGGGGCGGACATGGTGGGACAGTACTACCCCGGCGGTTTCGCGCGAGGTGTCAGGGATTGGGCGATTCTCGGGGACTGGCGCCCTGCCCGCGGGCGGGCGGTGGGATCTGCTCAGGACGCTGAGGCAATTCACACGATCCCTCGAGTCGCGCGAGGGGCCTGGTGGAGAGCGGGGACTCAGGTCCGCAGGATCTTCTCCATCGTCCGGCCCCTGGCCAGCTCGTCCACGAGCTTGTCCATGTAGCGGATCTTCCGCATGAGTGGGTCCTCGATCTCCTCGATCCGCACCCCGCAGATGATGCCGGTGATCTTCACGGCGATCGGGTGGAGCGAGGGCGCCTCCTCAAGCGGCTTTCCAAGGGGAGAGCCGCCACCACACGCCCAGTCCCAGTACTGCGGCCAGGAAACTCCCCATCCCGAATTCGCCGAATGACATGGCGGCGTCCGGGAGCCCGCCCACTTCGTAGCCTCCAAATGCACCGCGGGCACCCACGCAGACCCCGACAACAAGCGCGACTGTCAGCAGCGCCCTGGGGGTGTGCCGTTGCCAGGCACGGAGCGCGTACGCGCATACGAGGATCATCGAACCATTCACTACAGCGAAGATCGGGCTGAAGTAGAGCAGCGCCATGGCCGCTCGTCCTGGCGCATTGTCCGGATGACCAAGCCTGCTCAGGCCCGTATCCACGGAAAGCACGTACATGGCCAGGGCGACTAGTGGGAGCGTCGCTGCGCCTCCGCCCGCGAGTGCTGAACCCATCAGTCGGAGCTTCATCTGCTCAACCTCACCAGGAAATGCTGCTTGCTCGCAGGCGGGAACATGAATCCGCCCGTTCCGAGATACGCCCCTGACCGCCTTGGTGGAGGCACAAGTCTAGGGTTCAATCTGCCTCTCGTCGACGATTGGCTCGCGTGCAGCGCACAGCGAGCGAGCCGCGCTCGTCCGCCGTTCGGGCGGCAGGCCCCGGAATGCGCGCCCCTACAGCGCCCGCGGCGCGCGCTCCCCGATCAGGTTGCCCAGCTGCCAGGCGCCGGCGATCACCACGGCGAGCAGCGGCAGGGCGGCGCAGAGCAGGCCGCCCACG
>CAZIXL010000777.1:0-1940 GCA_964542885.1 uncultured bacterium | reverse complement strand
CGTACCGTCCAGCCCAGGCGATCCGTGTGCTCCAGCAGCGGGACCGCGTACTTGCGCGTGGCGCCCGTGAGGTCGCGGAACGAGGCGACCGTGAGCGTCGTGTGCGTGGCGAACCAGCTCCGCAGGGTCTCGCGCAGGCGTTCCATCTGAGCGGCGGTGTAGGTCAGGTCCTGCGAGACGCGCACCAGGCGGCCCAGGAAGAAGCCGAGCGAGACGACCTCGGGGGCGGTCGTGCCGAGCTTCGACTGCCACGCGGCGTTCTCGGGGACCAGGTAGCCGGTCGCCTCCAGCTCCTTTTCGACGCGCGCCAGCGCGGCCATCGCCTCGGCGGGGGGCTCCCACGGCACGCCACCCGTGCGCACGCGCTCGCCGCGCTGTTCCAGCTCGGTCTTCGCGACCAGCGACTCGAACACGGCGTCGAACAGCGCGCCGTCGACGCTCGCCTTGAGGCTGCTCTTCAGCTCGCCCTTCATGATCCCGAAGCGCGCGGGGTGCAGGCTCACGAACGAGTGCACGACGCCCGCCACGGCGGTGCGCGCGTCGTGCCAGCGCTCGGCGCTGATCCAGCGCGGGCCGGCGCCGATGGCGCGGCCGTTCGCGGCCAGCCGCTCGAGCGCTTCCAGCACGGGGCCCGCAGGTTCGCCCACTTCCTGCGCGAGCGCGTCCACCGACGTGGGCCGCGGGTGCGCGGCCAGCTTCTCGCGCACGCGCGCGTCCAGGTGGCCGCTCTCCTGCACGACCAGGCGGTCCACGGCCTCGTCCGAGCGCCGGCGTTTCTGCGCCACGGGCTCGATCACCGTGCCGCCGCCGATCGTGCGCGAGGGCGAGTAGCTGCGGATCACGAACCGGTCGCCGCGCGCAGCCACGGTGCTGCGCTCGAGGCGCAGCTGCGCCAGCGCGCTGCCTCCGGGCACGAGCACGTGGCCTTCGAGCAGCACGAGCCGGCCGATGATCTCGCTCGCGCCCAGGTGAAAGCGCACGCGCGTGTCGGCCTTCAGGTCCTTCGGCACGTCGGGCAGCAGCTCGAAGCGCACGTCCAGCACGCGCGACTCGCGCATCGAGTCGGCGGTCACCAGCCAGTCGCCGCGCGAGACCTGGTCCCGGCTCACGCCGTGAAGCGCCAGGGCGGTGCGCTGGCCCGCGAACGCGCGCTCGAACGTGTGGCCGTGCACCTGCACGCGGCGCACGCGCACGTTGTGGCCCTCGGGCAACAGCTCCAGCGCGTCGCCGGACGCGATCGTGCCGCGCCACAGGGTGCCGGTCACCACGGTGCCGAAGCCCTCGACCGTGAACACGCGGTCCACGGGCAGTCGCGCGGGCTCGCTCGCCGAACGCGCGGCGAGGTCGGCGAGCGCGCGGTCGATGGCGCCCACCAGCTCCCACTGGCCGGCGCCCGTGACGGCGCTGAACTCCACGACGGGTGCGCCGGCCAGCGCGGTGCCGGCGAGCAGCGCGCGCACGTCGCGGGTGACGAGCGCCGCCCAGTCGTCGTCGACCAGGTCGCGCTTGGTCAGCACCACGATGCCGCGCTTCACGCCGAGCAGGTTCACGATCGCCAGGTGCTCGCGCGTCTGCGGCATCACGCCTTCGTCGGCGGCGATCACGAGCAGCACCAGGTCCATGCCGCCGGCGCCGGCGAGCATGTTCTTCACGAAGCGCTCGTGGCCGGGCACGTCGACCAGGCCCACGTGCACGCCGGCGGGGGTCACGAGCGGCGCGAAGCCCAGGTCGATGCTGATCCCGCGCTTCTTCTCTTCGGGAAGCCGGTCGGTGTCGATGCCGGTCAGGCGCCGAACCAGCGCGGTCTTGCCGTGATCGATGTGGCCGGCCGTGCCGACGATGGCCAGGCGCTCGAGCGTCGTGGAGCTCACGTGGGGGCTGTCGCGCCGGGGCTGGGGGCACCCGCCGCGCTCCTGCGTGGAAATCCTGCGTCACCGGGG
>CAZIXL010000776.1:0-1945 GCA_964542885.1 uncultured bacterium | reverse complement strand
GCGGCGGCGCCGGCGCGCGGCCGCCTCCCGCACGGCGCGAAGCCGCGCCCTCCGCACCGCGCGCATGCCCGGCCCGGTGGCCCGAGCCCGCGCGTTCGCCGGCATTTCGCCCGCGCGCCTGGCCGCCCCGTGCGCGGCGCCGGCGCGCCGCCCGTCTCAACTCCCGCGCGCGCGAGCCGATAACAACGGGCACGAGTCGCAGGACGCGCTCGCATGGCCCAACCCCTCCGGCCGGTCTCCTTTCGCATCGCTCGCTCCGTCGGGTCTCCCGGAGGTCGTCATGGTTTCCGTCCTGCGCGCGCGTGTCGCGCCCGCGCTGTGCGCCGCGCTCCTCGCGGCGTCCCCCGTCTTCGCCGCGCCCGCACCCGCCGGACTGTCCAGCTGCGCCGACGGCCTGGGCGGCACGTGGATCGCCGAGCGCGCCCCGGTCGCCGACGACGTCGAACTGCGCCTCGTGCACGTGGGCCTCGACGGCACGCGCGCGCCCGCCGTGCTCGTGCGCCGCGCGTGGGCCGGCCGCGGCCTGACCGCCGAACTGCGCTGCGACGCGCGCGGTGGCGCGTGGATCGCGTGGACCGAGGTGGACTACCAGGCGGCCCGCACCGAGGTGCGCGCCGCGCACGTCGCGAAGGACGGCGCGCTCGCCGCGCGCGGCGACGAGGCACTCGCTTCGTTCGAGGACCTGTTCGAAGCGGTCGCGCTGCTCTCCGACGGGCGCGGCGGCGCGTACGTGGCCTGGCGCGAGGCCGACGCGCGGCACGACCGCCACGTGCGCGTGGCGCGGCTCGCCGCCGACGGCCGCGCGGCTCGCGGCTGGCCCGAGCACGGGCTGTCGCTGGTCGAGCCCGCCGGCAACGTGCGCCCGCGTCTCGTGGGCGACGGCGAGGGCGGCGCGATCGTCGTGGCCGACGCCGACCCCAATCGCGCGGGTGCCGGGCCGTTCGCGCTGCGCGTCTCGCCGGACGCCGCGCTGCTGCGCTGAGGGGAATCGGCAAGCCCGGAAGCAGGTGAGGGTCACGAGGAACGCCCCGGTGCCGGAAGGCGCCGGGGCGTTCGCGCGCGTCCGGCCGGCGGTCCGCACCCGGCACGGTGCTAGTCTGCGGCGCTCCGTTCCCGCACGACCCGAACCGTGGAGGCCCGCCACCGATGCGAACCGCTCTCGCGCTGCTCGCCACCTTCGCCCTCGCCGCGACCGCGCTCGCGGCGCCGGCGCGATCGCCCGATGCGCCCGACGCCGGGGTGCTCACGAAGATGCTGACCGATTTCCTCGCCGGCGCGGCGGTGAACGACGCGGCCGCGCACGACGCGTTCTGGGCCGACGACTTGATCTACACGGGCTCGACCGGCCGGCGCGTGGGCAAGGCCGACATCATGAAGGACGTGCGCTCGGCGCCGCCGCCCGGGCCCGACGACCCGAAGACGACCTACGGTGCCGAGGACGTGCGCATCCAGCAGTACGGCACGACCGCGATCGTCGCGTTCCGGCTCGTGGCCACGACGGTGCACGGCGACACGACCGACGTCGCGAACTACCTCAACTCCGGCACGTTCCTGAAGCGCGGCGGGACGTGGCGGGTCGTGAACTGGCAGGCCACGAAGCTGCCGCCGCCCGCGGACGCCAAGTAGTGGCGGCCCGCGCCAGGCCCGCGGGCGGCGCGTTCGTCGCGCTGCTGCGCGGCGTCAACGTGGGCGGCGCGAAGCCGGTGCCCATGGCGGAGCTGCGCGCCGTCGTCGAATCGCTCGGCCACGCGGGCGCGCGCACGCTGCTCAACAGCGGCAACGTGGTGTTCCGCGCGAAGGCGGCGCCGGCCCCGAAGGTCGCCGGCGCGCTCGCGGCTGCGCTCGCGAAGCGGTTCGGCTTCGAGGTGCCGGTGATCGCCGTGTCGGCCACCGACCTGCACGCGATCGTGAAGGCGCACGCGAAGGCCGCCGCGGGCCGCGAGCC
>CAZIXL010000775.1:0-1947 GCA_964542885.1 uncultured bacterium | reverse complement strand
CGCTCCCGTCGTGCGCCCGGTCGAGGGGTTTGCCGGATAGCACGTGCGAAAGACGGCGGACGTTCGCCAGCCTCGCGTCGCCGCACGGAGCTTCACCATGCGGCATGGGGGGCGAGGCACGTTGTTCCGCTTCGCCGCCGAGGCGCGCCGCCGAGGCGCGCCGCCGAGGGGGACGGCATGCTGCGGACGAACGAAGCGGACACTGCGGAGCTTCGCGGGACCGTTCGATCCGCCCGGCGCCCGGCGAGGGGTCCGGGCTCGCGAGCGGACGAACGGCCGCCGCACTGCACGTTTCTCGGGTCCGGGTGGGCCCGGCCGTGACGATCGATGCTCCCGGGTTCGAGATCCGCGCCGGCCGTCCGGGGCCGCCGAGGGGGACGGCTTCCGGTCCGAGGGGTGCCGGCACGGGTCTCGCGCACGGGCGGATCGCTCCGCCACGACCTGCGGGCGCCCGGAATCACAGCTCTGGATTGTGGGATGGGCGAAGCCGTGAGCGCGGAATCCGGGTGGATTCCTGCCCGCACGAACACGGGCGACTCACGCGGCCAGGGGTTGGATCGCCGAGGGGCGAAGCGGCCTGGCGCTACTTCGCGGCATCTCCGAATCCGAGGGGTGGTTCGAAGCTGCCCCGAGGGGTCAGCGCTATTCAGGATGTCCCTGCATCACCTGCGCTGGGCCGGTGACCGCGGGCGGACTCAGCAGGAGCGATGCCAAGGCCGGGCGTCGGAGTCGCAGTGCTGCGTCGTCCTGGCCGCGTCGGGGAAGAAGCAACGTTCGGATAACGAGTTGCCCTGCGCGACGGGATGTCACCCGGCGGAGCGCCACGCTGGCGCGGCCCGGGCGGGCACGACCAAATGCCCGCCACGGCGGGCGAATCGTGACCGGCCGGTGCGCCGTTCCGGGCCGGGACGCCGCCGGGGTGCGCCACCGGGGCGCAGCTCAGCCGCGGCGGTCGCGGATGCGGTAGGCCACGAGGCGCGAGCGCAGCCAGAGCACACCGTTCAAGTCGGCGAGCCCGCGCCAGAGCCGGTTGCCCACGCCGTACTTCGACACGCCGTGCGCGCGGGCGCGATGGTTCAGCGGCACCTCGGCGAAGCGCGCGCCGCGGAAGACGCACAGCGCGGGCAGGAAGCGATGCACGCCGACGAACATCGGCAGGCCCTCGAGCACCTCGCGCCGGTAGGCCTTGAACGAGCAGCCGATGTCGGTGACGGGGTCTCCGAGCACGGCGCGGCGGACGCCGTTCGCGATCTTCGACGACACGCGGCGCACCCAGTCGTCGTTGCGCTGCGCGCGCACGCCCGACACGACGTCGGCGTGCTCGAGCGCGGCCAGCAGCTCGGGCAGGTCGGCCGGGTCGTTCTGCAGGTCGGCGTCGAGCGTCACCACGATCGCGCCCCGAACGCGCGAGAGGCCCGCCGCGAGCGCGGCGCTCTGGCCGGCGTTGCGCTCGAGCAGCAGCGGCACGACGCGCGGGTCGCGCGCGGACTCGGCCTCGAGCGCGGCGGCGGTGCCGTCCGTGCTGCCGTCGTCGACGACGATCAGCTCCCAGGTGCGCGCGCTCGCCTCGAGCGCGACCCGCAGCTCCGAAAAGAGCGGCGGCAGGCTCTCGACTTCGTTGTAGGCGGGAACGACGACGGAGATCTCGGGAGGGGTGCTCATGAGCAGGCGGCGCAGGATGCCTGCGCGCGAGCGGCGCGTCCAGCGCGCCCGGCCCGCGGCACGTCTGGGCAGTGGCGCCGCGGCCCGCGGACGTTGACCGGCGTGCGAGCGTTCGCGTTTACTGCCGCGCGAGGCGCCGGCTTTCGGCGCTCCTGCAACGGCTGGCCCGCGTCGCTCGCACGCTCGAGCGCGGGCGCGCCGCCATGTCCGCGGAGCCGCTGCCCGCGCCCGGCGGGCGCGGCGGCCGGCGCCGCGCGCGGTCGCCGCGGCCCGCGCGCGCCAGGC
>CAZIXL010000774.1:0-1950 GCA_964542885.1 uncultured bacterium | reverse complement strand
AGGGCAGGGGCCCGAGCATTCGAGCGCGCGCCTCGAGCGCTTCCTCGAGCTGTGTGCCGACCGCAACCTGCAGGTGTGCAACCTCACGACCCCCGCGCAGTTCTTCCACGCCACGCGTCGCCAGCTGCACCGGCGCTTCCGCAAACCGCTCGTCGTCATGAGCCCCAAGAGCCTGCTGCGCCACAAGCTCGCGGTCTCGCCGGTCGCCGAGTTCGAATCGGGCACGTTCCGCCCGGTGATCGACGACGCCACGGCGGCGCCGTCGGCGGTGACGCGCGCGCTGGTCGTGTCGGGCAAGTTCTACTACACGCTGCTCGAAGCGCGTGCCGCGGCCGGCCGCGACGACGTCGCGATCGTGCGGCTGGAGCAGCTCTACCCGTTCCCGGGCGGCGAGGTGAAGGAGGCGCTCGCGCGCTACCCGAACCTGCGCGAGGTGTTCTGGGTGCAGGAGGAGCCGGCGAACATGGGCGGCTGGCGCGCGATGCGCCACCGGCTCGACGGCGTGAAGCCCGCGGGCACGACGCTGCGGCGCGTCTCGCGGCCCTCCGCGGCGTCGCCGGCGACGGGCTACTACCTGCTGCACCAGCAGCAGGAACGGCAGATCCTCGACGAGGCGTTCGCAGGCGCCGCGCCGGAGTCCGGAGCGGCCGCCCCGGCGGTCGAACGATCCTCGAAGGGAGCGAAGCGATGACGGTCGAGATCCGCGTCCCCCGCCTGGCGGAGTCCATCTCGGAAGCCGTGCTCGTCGAGTGGCTGAAGGCCGACGGCGCCTCCGTGCGCACCGACGAGCCGGTCGCGACGCTCGAGACGGACAAGGCCGCGGTCGAGATCGTGGCGGACGCCGCGGGCGTGCTGCACCACGCGCGCAACGTGGGCGAGACGGTCCAGGTCGGCGATGCGCTGGGCAGCATCGAGGCCGGCGCCGCGGCGCCGGCCGCCGTCGCCGCGGCCGCGCCGGCCGCGAGCCCCGCACCGGCCGCGCCGGTCGCGCCTGCTCCCCCGGCCGCACCGGCCGAGCGCGCGCTCTCGCCCGCGGTGCGCCGGATCGTCGAGGAGAACGGGCTCGACGTGTCCGCGCTGCGAGGCTCCGGTCCGGGAGGGCGCGTGCTCAAGGAGGACGCGCTGCGCGCGGCCGAGGCCGCTTCGGCGGCGCCCGCGCCGGCGGCGCCCGCACCGGCGGCGCCCGCGATCCAGGCCCCGGCCGCCGAGGCCGGAACGGGCGAGCGCGTCGTGCCCATGAGCCGGATCCGCCTGCGCATCGCCGAGAAGCTGGTGCGCGCGCAGCAGACGGCGGCGATCCTGACCACGTTCAACGAGGTCGACATGTCGCGCGTGCTCGAGACGCGTGCGCGCTGGAAGGACCCGTTCGAGAAGAAGCACGGCGTGCGCCTGGGCTTCATGAGCTTCTTCGCGCGCGCCTGCATCGAGGCCGTGCGCGACGTGCCCGAGGCCAACGCCGAGATCCGCGGCAGCGACATCGTCTACCACGACTTCGTGCACCTGGGCATCGCCGCGAGCACGCCGCGCGGGCTGGTCGTGCCGGTCGTGCGGAACGCCGAGCGCCTCGACTTCGCCGGCATCGAGCGCGAGATCGCGCGCCTGGCCCAGCGGGCCCGCGACGGCGAACTCACGCCGGACGAACTCTCGGGCGGCACGTTCACGATCACGAACGGTGGCGTGTTCGGCTCGCTGCTCTCGACGCCCATCCTGAACCCGCCGCAGAGCGGCATCCTCGGCATGCACAAGATCGAGAAGCGCCCCGTGGTCGTGGACGACGCGGTCGTCGTGCGGCCGATGATGTACCTGGCGTTCTCGTACGACCACCGCCTGATCGACGGCGAGCAGGCCGTGACGTTCCTCGTGCGCGTGAAGGAGCGGCTCGAGGATCCCGAGCGGCTCCTGCTGTCGGTGTGAGGGCGACCGTGGACGGCACCGTCTTCGACCTCGTCG
>CAZIXL010000773.1:0-1952 GCA_964542885.1 uncultured bacterium | reverse complement strand
TGCCCGTCCGTGCCCACGAACGTGCAGCGCCCGCCGTCGCGCTTCCAGACGACGCGAACGGTGGCCGCGGGAATGCGGCGGGGGTTGGACAGTGCGCGCAGCGCGCGGGCTTCGTCGGCACTCGCGCGCGGCCGGTCCGTGGCCGCGCAGCGCCGCTTGAGCAGCTGTGCGTGCTGCACGCGGATCGCTCGCGCGATGACATTGGAGAGGTGGTTGCTCGTGACCACGTGGCCGAGCAGGTCGCGTGACTGCATCAACTGGTCGTGCGTCTCCTGGTCGATCAGCGCGACCAGCTCGAAGCGACCCGGCGCGATCGGTCGCATGCGCGCCTGTGGTGCGGGGACCGGAACCGGATTGGAGTCGCTCGCAGGAACCAGAACATGCCCCGGGGCATGTTCTGGTTCCGTGCCTCGCTCGATTGCGGTCGGGTGCGCAGGTACCGGTTCGCTCGCCGGCGGAAGCGACGCGTCAATACCGCCGAGCGCGGGCGCACTCTCCGGCATCCAGCGCAAGGTCGCGGCCGCCATCGGGAAGCGCTCGGCGACGAGCACTTCGATTCCCGCCTTCGGCAGGCCGGCCGCAGCGGCCAGCAACTCTCCCGCGTTCTGCTTCGTCAGGTGCGGCGCGAGCAGCACGAGTCCGCTCAGGTGGATCCGGCCGTCGGCGAGGTGCTGGAGGATCGTCGGGACCTCGCGCGCCACCCGCGCGACCTGGATGCGCTTCGCCGCCGCGTCCTCCGACAGCCGCAGCCGGTCCACGCAGTAGCGGTACATCGAAGAACAACCGGCGGGCAGGTACAACTCGCGCGCGTCGAACTCGGCGATGTGCGCGAGGAGCGAAGCGAGCGCATGGCGCTCGAGCGAGACCGCGGCCTTCAACTCCTGCGTGAGCGCGGCGTCCGAAAGGTGCTTCAGCGAGAAGGCGTGCATCGCGAGACTCCACCTCGGGGGCGGGTCAAGCGGGGACGGCGCGCGCATCATCGCATGCCCGAAAACGGGCGCCGCGCAAGGCCACACGCGGCGCCGCGAGCCGCGTGACGGCAACTTTCGCGGCCGGAGCGCGCACCGCGCGCCAGCGCCGAGGCCCGGCACGCAGGCGACGTGCAGCGAGCGCGACCGCAGTCGGAGGCCGAATCGACGCGCGAAGGCGGTCAATACAATTCGAAGTCAGGAGATACACCAACCGAGCGCACAGTCCCCCGCCGCGCCACTACCCCGAAACGCGAGCGCACCAGGCCACACGCCCCGAGCTCTTTCCTTCAGAGGGCCGCCTTCCGCCCGCACCAGCACCCTGCGCCCACCCCGCGCCACACCGAACCGCGCCGCTGCCGGCAGCGCGAACGCACCACGTCGCGCGCCCCGAGCTTCTTCCTCAAGAGAGCCGCCTTCCGCCCGCACGCAGCACCACGCCAGCATCGACCGGCGACCCGCCGCGCGCCCCTCGCCCCCACTCGACTTCCCCGCGCCCCGTGTGGTCAATTGCCGCATTGCGCGCCCTCGACGGGCCCGCCCTCCTCCACACGAACAGCCCGGACAGCCGAACCCGCGCGGCCATCGCGCCCACGAGGAGTACCGCATGAAGACGACCGCCACGCTGTTCCCGCGCGCCCGGATTCCGTACGGCACCTGGGGCAGCAGCTACTTTCCCGCGTGGCAGACGAGCGGCCTCGCCGAAGTGAACATCGGGCAGTTCGCGGGCGAAGCGGCCGCGCGCATCTTCGGGCTGCGCCGCGTGCCCAAGAGCGAGATCGAGTACCTCGTGATCGGCTCGACCATCCCCTGGCACTGGAAGTTCTGGACCGCGCCCATGGTCGCGAGCTGCATGGGCCAGCGCATTCCCGGCTACCACGTCGAGCAGGCGTGCGCGACCGGGCTGCAGGCCGTCATGCTCGGCGGCGCCGAGATCGAGACCGGCGCCAAGGACGTGGTCGGCGTGCTCACGTTCGACCGCAC
>CAZIXL010000772.1:0-1954 GCA_964542885.1 uncultured bacterium | reverse complement strand
CCGAGGCGGTGGATGCGACGTACTACGAGAACGTGGGCGTCAACGGTCCGTACGTGGCTTCGGTCTACAAGCCTGCGAACGCCGGCGCTTCCCGCAACTGGGTCGCGTACACGGAAGGCTGGGACCTGGAGCACCTGTGGGGCCGGTACTGTGAGACGGCTGGTGGCCGCCTCGCGTACTACTGGAACATGTACAACGCGCTGTTCGCGACCCAGTGCCAGGTCACCACGAACTCGCCTGGCCTGACGCTGGACGTCCCGCAGGCTGGCAAGGGTGCGCCGTTCGTCAACTTCATGAAGGTTGGCAACAGCGTCATGCGTGCCGGCAATGCGCGGATCCACTTCGGTCTCGCCAACGCCGATCGCGTCCGTATCCGTATGTACGACGTGACCGGTCGTCTGGTCCGCACGCTGGCCGACCGTTCGTTCAACGCGGGTGAGTACGACCTGGCGTGGGACGGCGCGGACGACAGCGGCAACCAGGTGGCGCGTGGCGTGTACTTCGCCCGCATCGAGTACGCGGCGAAGGGCAGCGCCATCAACGGCCGCGTGGTGGTCCTGCGGTAAGTCGAGCAGCATGAGCAACAGCGAGCGGGCGGGGAGCGATCCCCGCCCGCTTCGTTTTGCCCGCTTCGGGTCCCGGGGCCCGCCGCCGGCGGGCAGCCACCCCGGCGCGATGCCCCATCGGCGGCCAGGGCCGGCTCCCGCGGCCGACGCGCTCGATCGGTCCGAATCGACACGTCGATCCGGTGGCTGCCGTCCGCGACGTCCCGGTGTCCGGCCCGGGTCCCAAAGGCCCATGGAAGTGACGCGGCACCAACCGATTTCGACCTTGACGGTCGCCGGACGCCGTTCTAGCCTGCGGGCACTTCCCTTCCAACTGACTGGGCGTGCTGGGGGGCGCGAATGCGCTTGCGTGTCGGGGCTGTTCTTTGCCTTTTTCTGGTCTTTCTGGGGGCGGGCTGCCGGAAGGCGCTGTCACCCAACTCGGACAACAACATCGCACCTGAGACGTGGATCACCGCGGCACCGCAGGACACGATCACCGATCGTCCCGCGACGGGTGCGCCGAAGCCGGGAACGCCCGGCGACATTCCAGTCCGCTACCACATGTACTGGGCCGGCTCCGACATCGACGGAGCGGTGACGGGCTTCTACTGGGCGGTCGTCGAGACGCTCCCCGTGCCCCCGGGCGAAGGACTCGGCATTCCGAACCTGCCCGGGCCGAAGCCGCAGGACTACCGGTACACGAGCAAGACGGACAGCATCTTCATCTTCCACGCGTCCGAAGAGGTCGCGGACCGCGAGCACACGTTCTACATCTACGCGGTCGACGACAAGGGCAAGCCGGATCCGACGCCCGCGCGGTTCATGTTCCGCGCCTACGATCGGTTTCCGCCGATCGCGGTGATCGACTCGGCCTACGCCGTGGGCGTGCTGTACCACCTGCTTCCGGGTGGCGGCGTCGCGCCCCAGCAGGTGGTGTCGGTGGTGCGCGACTCGTTCCACTTGAACCCGCCCTACCCGCGCGACACGGTGCCTTCCGGGTCGCGCCTCGAGTTCCGCTGGCACGGCGAGCCGACCATCCCCAGCACGGTGGTCACGGGGTTCCGCTACAAGCTCAACGAGCCGGACTTCAACGCGGTGGACTCGACCGTGAAGCGCGCCACGTACAACACCGGCGTGGGCAACGACGTCGTGGCGCCCGGCATCCTGCGGTTCACGCTCCGGGCCGTCGGTGAATCCGGCTGGCGCGGGGAGTCCACGCGCTACTTCCAGATGAACTACGCCCCCGACAGCTGGCTCTCGGGCCCCGACCCGACCGACCCGGCCCAGGGCTGGAGCAGCTACCAGGACGGGAACGGCAAGCGCTACTACTACAAGGACGTCGTGGGCGGCTGGGCGAACTTCCCCGGCATCCCCAACGGCGGCGTTCCCTATCTCGAGAACAAGCA
>CAZIXL010000771.1:0-1957 GCA_964542885.1 uncultured bacterium | reverse complement strand
CATCACCGCGCAGCCCGCGGCCATGCCGATCGCGGCCACCCGGCGCAGCGTCCAGCGGTCGCGCTCGAGCGTCAGGGCGGCGGCGATCGCGGCCGGCAGCAGCAGCCACCACGCGATGCCGGTCGGGTTGACCGCGTTGTACGTGAGTTCGCGCTGGATCGCGGCGGGCGAGGGGTAGAACGCGGGCGCGTTCGCGCGCACCTGCGCCTCGGCCTGCGTCCACGACGCGAGCGCGCCCGGCTCCTGCGGCATGCTCCAGGCCGCGCCGCGCTCGGCGCCCGGGATCGCGCGCACCGCGGCGCCGTTCAGGAAGGCGTGCAGCGTGCTGAGCCGGTCGTACAGCTTGAGCAGGCTCTTGTCGCCCTGCGCCATCGGCTGGTCGGCGGCCTGGCGGCCGACGGCCGCGTCCATCCGCGCCATGAGCGCGCTCGACGACACGAGCTGCGCGTAGCTCGCGAGCTTCGTGCCGGCGGGCAGGCGGACCAGCGTGGCGGCCTCGCCGTCGACCTTCACGACCGGCACGGCGGCCCAGCCCTGCGGGTCGAGCGTCCAGCCCATCACCAGCGCGACCGGGTCGGCGCCCTGCCAGCGCCTGCCGCCGGTCACCTGCAGCACGGCTTCGCGGGCCTGCGTGTCGAGCGGCATCTCGCGGCCGTCGCTCTGCACCGGCAGCCGGCGGAGCGCCGGCAGCGCGTCCGCGGGCGCGAGCTGCGCGGCGCGCGCATCCGCGGGCCCGCAGGCGAGCGTGGCCAGGCCGAGCAGCGCGGCGAGCCCGACCACGCGCAGCCCCGAGGCGCCCTGCGCGTCACGCGCGCGCGCGACCTCGCGGAACTGCGCGATGCGCGTCACGAGCACGACGAGCATGCCGAAGACGAGCAGGTAGTAGCCCCAGAACGCCACGTTCTGCCCGGGATCCCTCGCCACCGAGAGCACCGTCATCTCGCGGCCGCCCTGCTGGCGGTAGCTGGACTGGAACAGCTGCCAGCCGTCGCGCGAGAAGGGGCGGTTCATCTCGACGAGGGCGGGCTGCGCCTGTCCGTCGGCACCGGTGACCGTGATGCGGCTGCGGTACGCCGAGGGCATGTGGGTGCCGGGATAGAAGTCCATCTGGAAGTCGTCGAGCCGCACGGTGAACGGCAGCGTCGCGTGCGCCTCGGGCTTGCCGCCCGCCGTGTCGAGGTCGATCTGGCTCGAGTGCTCGCCTTCCCACAGCGCGAGGTAGCCGTTCACGGAGCGCGTCCACGTGAGCAGCGCGCCGGCGAGGATCACGAGCAGCGAGGCGTGCGTGATCACGAAGCCGATCCGGTAGCGGTTCCGCGGCCAGCGCTCCCAGAGCGCCGCGAGCACGTTGATCGCGAACACGCCCTGCAGGGCGACGAACCAGGGCGCGTAGTAGACGGACCGGGCCGCCTCGGTGCCCTGGAGCGATTCGAGGATCGTGCCCCACGAGAGGACGACGGCGAGCAGGACCAGCAGGGCGGTCGTGAGCTTGAGCGAAGCGATCGCGCGGACGAATGGAGGCATGGATGGACCCGGGTGGAGGTGGGGTGCAGCAAGGCACCCTGAAAGATAGCCCGGCTGCCTGAACGCGCGCGATGGTCCTCCCGGACCGGGCCGGGGCCCCCGGCGCGCCCATGCCGACCGGGCCGGCGGCGCCGGGGCCGGGCTCGGGAACTAGCTGCCCGCGCTCCAGCCCGGGCGGCCGAGGCCGCGCGTGGCGGCGATCTTCAGGCAGTCGGTGCAGCGGTCCAGGGCCGGCGCACCGGTCCCGAGCAGCTCGCTCACGTTGGCGCCGCAGAGCGCGATCGGCCAGTCCGGCTTGAGCACCAGGTGCGCGACCCGCTCCTCGTTGCCCTGCTTCGAGAGCGCCTCGTCCACCAGCGTCGCGACGCCCACACTTCTCGACTCCGACCTGCTCGTCCTGTCCCGAGGGGTCGCGGCCGGCGGTGCGCCGCCC
>CAZIXL010000770.1:0-1957 GCA_964542885.1 uncultured bacterium | reverse complement strand
GCGCACGACGATCTCGCCTTCGCGTTCCTGCACCACCTGCGAGCGGCGAACGTTGCGCAGCAGGTCCACGAAGTGCGTGACGGTCGGGTAGCGCCGGCCGTCGGGGGTGACGATGAACTCGCTCGTGCGCCCCCGGATCGCCTTGATGACCGGGCCCGGCCGCCCGCACGGGCAGCGCTCGCCCGGCGCGACCAGCACGTGGTCGCCGACGCGGTAACGCACGAGCGGCATGGTCGCGGTGAGGAAACCCGTGCACACCATCTCGGCGACCTGCAGGCCGCCCTCCTCGCCCACCGGCAGGTACTCGGTGTACGCGTAGTCGAGGTGCTCGTGCTTGTTGCCGTGCTCGCACTCGCCGATCAGCGACGCGCACTCGGCCTGGCCGTAGTCGTCGTACACCCGCGTGCGCCACGTCTCCGCGAACAGCTTCCGCGTCGCCGCGCTGAGCTGGTCCGACGTGCTGAACACGGCGCGCGGCGGCACGCGCGGCGTGATGCCGCGCTCGGCCATGTACTCGGCGATCACCGCCATGAAGTTGGCGTAGCCCTGGTAGTAGGCGAACGACGTCGCGGCCAGGTCGCGCGCGTACGACTCGACGCGCGCCGGCGACAGGTGACGCATCGAATACAGGCGCTGGTTCGCAGCGCGGTTGTCGCGCCAGAACGGCGGGCCCTTCTGCGAGGCGGGCACGACCTCCTTGCCCTGGAACGCCGCATAGCGCTCGCCGCGCCGGATGCCCGGCCGCATGCGGTCCCAGAACGCGGCGTAGTGGTCCTGCAGCTCCTCGCGCTGGCGCCAGAGGCGCAGCGGCTGGCCCGTGGTGCCGCCGGTCGTGAGCACGACGAGCGACCCCGGGTCCACCGCGGTCGACACCATCCGGTCGCCGGCGTCGAAGACGTCGTCCTTCGTCGTGTCGGGGAACTTCGCGAGGTCACCCAGCTCGTGGAAGTCGCCCGGGGCCACGCCGGCCGCCTGCCAGCGCGCCGCGTAGTACGGCACGCGCGCGTACGCGTGCGCGAGCAGCGTGACGAGCCGGTCGCGCTGGTAGGCGCGCAGCCGCGCCTCGTCCCACCCGCGGCGCTCCGCCCAGCCGGCGGCCAGGCGCGCGAACGCGGGGCCGTAGCGCTCGCGCTCGAGCCGCCGGCCCCACATCGTGCACAGCTCGTTCTGCACCCAGACCGGCGCGTGGTCGTAGAGCGCCTGGCGGAGCGAGCCCATCCCCGACACGGCTCAGCCCTTCCGGCGGGCGCGGCCGCACGCGGCGCGGCCCGGACGCGGCGCGGCGCTCATTCGCCCTTCGCGGCGCGGGCCTTGACCATGGTCGCGAGCTTCGCGCGCGCCGCCTTCATGCCGGCGGCCGCGTGGTTCGGCAGCGACCACAGCGCGCCGCCACCGAGCCAGCAGTGGGATTCCAGGCGCTCGCCGCGCAACTCCTGCTTGAACGTGGTGACGCCGCCCCAGTTCATGTCCCGGTGCCCGGCCGCGCGCCCGCGCACGAGCGCCTCCCACGCGAGCAGCGCGTTGACGCCGGCCTTGAGCGCCTCGGGCGTCGAGGCGTTGGCGCGGTAGTCCATCATGCCGCCGGCGACGTGCCCGAAGCCCGAGCCGCCGACCACCTTCCCCTCGCGCTCGGCCACCCACAGCGTCTGCCACGGGTGCTCCCACTCGCGCCAGGCCTCGGTCGGGCCCGGGTCCTCGGCGAGCGGGCCGTGGTGGAAGCCGTGCCGCGCGTCCACGACCAGGTGCAGCTCGGCGAACGTGCGCATCTGCGGCAGCGTGGTGGCCTCGACGACGGCGTAGCCCTCGCGCTTCGCCTTGTTGATCGCGCGGCGCTTGTTGCCGTCCATGCCCTTCAGGAGCTCGTCTTCGGACGGGCGCATGTCGCGCACGAGCGTCGCGCCCGCGAAGAACGACGGCGCGGCGCTGCCGGGCGGCAGCGGCAGGTGCAGGCGCAACC
>CAZIXL010000769.1:0-1959 GCA_964542885.1 uncultured bacterium | reverse complement strand
GAGATCCTCAAGCGCGCGAGCATCCTGTACATCTGGGTGACGCCCGAGGAGTCGCGGCGGAAGAACCACGAGCGCACCGACCCCAACGACCCCGGCTCGATCCTGCACCACGGCGTGCCGATCGCGGTGATGCTCGGCGACTACGGCTGCGACGACATGGAGTGGCTGATCCAGCACTCCGGCCGGCCGGACACGGTGAAGATCGCCGCGCGCGGGAAGGAGTACTTCCTGCCGGTCGCGCGCTTCGACAACCGCGTCGACAAGACGTCGTTCGTGCGCGCCGATCGCGCGCAGTGGAAACCCGCGGACGTGGCGGCCCTGCACGCGGGACTTTCCGAGGCACTCGGCCGCCTTTCGCGCACCGTCGCCGCCCGGGCCTGAGCCCGCGCGGCCAGCAGAAGGAAGAGAGGAACCGGAGCACATGTCGCACCGCAAGAAACTCGCGATCCTCGTCGGGGGCGGCCCCGCCCCCGGCATCAACAGCGTCATCGCCGCGGCCACCATCCGCGCGCTGCTCGAGGGTGTCGACGTCGTGGGCGTCGAGGACGGCTTCGAGTGGATCATGCAGGGCAACATCGACCACGTGCGTCCGCTGACGATCGACGCCATCTCGCGGATCCACTTCCGCGGCGGCTCGCACATCGGCATCTCGCGCTCGAACCCGACGAAGGACCCGCAGCTGCTCGAGAACGCGGTGATCTCGCTGCTGCGGCTCGGCGTCACCGACCTGGTCACGATCGGCGGCGACGACACGGCCTTCTCGGCGATGAAGCTCGAGGAGAAGGCGGCGGGGCGCATCCACGTGGTGCACGTGCCCAAGTCGATCGACAACGACCTCGACCTGCCGTCGTACGTGGACACGTTCGGGTTCCAGACGGCCCGCCACCACGGCGTCGAGATCGTGAAGAACATCATGGTCGACGCCAAGACCACGTCGCGCTGGTACTTCATCATCGCGATGGGCCGCAAGGCGGGGCACCTGGCGCTCGGCGTGGGCAAGGCGGCCGGCGCGACGCTCACGCTGGTGCCGGAGGAGTTCACGACCCAGCCGATCCGCCTGAAGACGCTGGTCGACACGCTCGTGTGCGCGATCATCAAGCGGCTCGCGTACGGGCGGCGCGACGGCGTGGCGGTGATCGCCGAGGGCGTGGTGCTGAGCATCGACCCGACCGACTTCGAGAACTTCGACGAGGTCGAGCGCGACGCGCACGGCCACGTGCGCATCGCCGAGGTCAACATCGGCGAGATGCTGAAGCGCGCGGTGCAGCAGCGCCTGCGCGAGTTCGGCCTCTCGACGACGATCGTCGAGAAGAACATCGGCTACGAGCTGCGCTGCGCCGACCCGGTCCCGCAGGACATGGAGTACACGCGCGACCTGGGCTACTGCGCGGCCAAGTACCTGCTCGAGGGCGGCAACGCGGTGCTGGTGTCGATGCAGTCCGGGCAGTTCGTGCCGATCCCGTTCAAGGAGCTGCTGGACCCGGTGACGGGCCGCGCCCGCACGCGCATGGTGGACATCCACTCGACGCGCTACGCGATCGCGCGCCGCTACATGATCCGCCTCCGCCGCGACGACTTCGAGGACGAGCACGAGCTGGCGCGCTACGCGGCGACGGCGCACATGTCGCTCGAGCAGTTCCGCAACGAGTTCGAGTACCTGGTGAAGGACGAGCTGCCGGCGATCCACCTGTTCGACCCGAAGCTGGCGAAGGCGATGCGCGCCTCGAGTGCGGCCCGGGCGGCGCAGGAGAAGCGCGAGGCCTCGGAGGCGGCGGGCTCGGCGAAGGGCGGGGACTGACGGCGCTCGCTGGAAATCTCGAACGCCCCGTGTCGAGTCGATCGGCGCGGGGCGTTTCAGTTCTCCATGCGCGCCGGCGGTCCGGGCGCGCGCCGCGTCGGGGAGAGCCGGCGGTCCGGGCGCGGGCGCGTCCGGGGGGACACTCCGCTCCGGCCATCCAT
>CAZIXL010000768.1:0-1960 GCA_964542885.1 uncultured bacterium | reverse complement strand
CACGCGCGACGGCCACGACGCCGAGGTCGAGTTCTCGACGGTCGGCGGCCGCCTGGTGCTCGACGTGGAGGGCCGCAAGCTCGACGCCGACTTCGTGCGCCTGCCCGACGGCCGCGTGTGGTCGCTGATCGTGGACGGCCGCTCGTACGAGGTGAGCGTCGCCGAGGAGGAGACCGGCGAGCTGCGCGTGACGTGGCAGAACCAGAGCGTGTCGGTCGAGGCGCGCCACCCGCTCGAGAAGATGCTGCTCCAGCAGGCGGGCGCGCGCGCGAAGACGGCGGGCGAGACGATCGCCGCGCCCATGCCCGGCGCGGTGGTCGCGATCCGCGTGAAGCCCGGTGACGTCGTGCAGGCCGGCCAGTCGGTCGTCGTGCTCGAGGCCATGAAGATGCAGAACGAGCTGACCGCGCACGCGGGCGGCGTCGTGACCGAGATCCTCGTCGGGGAGAAGGCCGCGGTGAGCGCGGGCCAGGCGCTGGTGCGCCTCGTGCCGGAGGGCGCGTGAGCGCGGCGAAGCGGCCCCGGCGCGGCGCGCCGCCACCGGAGGTCCCGCCGCGCACCACGCCGAGCGAGATCCCGGTCCGACCGGTCTACCACCGCGACGACCTGCCGCCCGACCTCGCGCGCCGCACGCCGCCGCCGGGGCAGCCGCCCTACACGCGCGGCATCCATCCGGGCATGTACCGCTCGCGCCTGTGGACGATGCGCCAGTACGCCGGCTTCGGCAGCGCCGCGCAGACGAACGAGCGCTTCCGGTTCCTGCTCGGGCAGGGCCAGACGGGACTGTCGGTCGCGTTCGACCTGCCCACGCAGATGGGCTACGACAGCGACCACGCGCTCGCGCGCGGCGAGGTGGGCAAGGTCGGCGTGGCCATCTCGTGCCTGGCCGACATGGAGCAGCTGCTCGCCGACTTGCCGCTGGACCGCGTCACCACGTCGATGACGATCAACGCGACCGCGCCGCTCCTGCTGGCGTTCTACGTGGCCGTGGCCGACGCGCGCGGCACGCCCCGCGCGAAGCTGGGCGGCACGGTGCAGAACGACGTGCTGAAGGAGTACATCGCGCGCGGCACCTACATCTACCCGCCCGAGGCGTCGCTGCGCCTCATCACCGACGTCTTCCAGTTCACCGCCGACCACGTCCCCCAGTGGAACTCGATCTCGGTGAGCGGCTACCACATGCGCGAGGCCGGCGCGACGGCGGTGCAGGAGCTGGCGTTCACGCTCGCCGACGGGCTCGCGTACCTGGGCGCCGCGAAGGCCCGCGGCCTCGACCTGGCGCGCATCGCGAAGCGCATGTCGTTCTTCTTCAACGCGCACAACCACCTGTTCGAGGAGGCCGCCAAGTTCCGCGCCGCGCGCAAGCTGTGGGCCGAGTTGCTGCGCGAGCGCTTCGGGGTCACCGACCCCGAGGCCGCGAAGCTCCGCTTCCACACGCAGACGGCCGGCTCGATGCTCACGGCGCAGCAGCCGCTCAACAACGTCGTGCGCGTGGCCGTGCAGGGCCTGGCCGCGGTGCTCGGCGGCACGCAGTCGCTGCACACGAACAGCTACGACGAGGCGCTCGGGCTGCCGAGCAGGGAGTCCGCGCTGCTCGCGCTGCGCACCCAGCAGGTGATCGCCCACGAGAGCGGCGCGACCGACGCGGCGGACCCGCTGGCGGGCTCCTACTTCGTCGAGGCGCTCACCGCCGACCTCGAGACGCGCGCGCGCGCCCTCATGGCCCACGTGGACCGGCTGGGCGGCATGCTCGAGGCGATCGGCTCGGGCTGGGTGCAGGAGCAGATCCACCTCGCCGCGTACCAGTGGCAGCGCGACGTGGAGAACGGCACGCGCACGGTGGTGGGCGTGAACCGCTACGGCGACGACGCGCCCGTGCCGGCGCCACCGTTCACGCTCGATCCCGACGCCGAGCGCGAGCGCGCCGCGTTCCTCGTCGACTGGCGCGCCTCGCGCTCCG
>CAZIXL010000767.1:0-1962 GCA_964542885.1 uncultured bacterium | reverse complement strand
GTACCCCGACTCGTCCGGGTCGCCCAGGAAGGAGACGACGACGAGGCGCTCCCCGCGGCCCGGCAGCTCGTACTGGACGAGGAGCCGCACGTCGTGCGAGCCGTTCCAGCTCGTCACGCGCGCATCCGGTGCACGCCTTCGGTCTCCCTCGAACCAGACGTCCTGCACGATGCGACGGGCGTCGTACCCACCCCAGGTCGGGAGGTGGACGACGGTGTCGGAACGGACTTCGAGGAAGGCCGGCATGCTCTCCGCGAGGGCGGGCAGCAGGGGACGCAGCCGCTTCCGAATCGTCGCGAGCGACCGCGTGTAGAGCGTGTCCTGCGGCGGATGGTAGCCGATGCTCCAAGATTCGATCACGGGGCGCTCGGGCGTCGCCGAGCGCAGGTCGAAGTGGAAGAGGCAGTGGCGATCCCCGCTCTCGTCCCTTCCCACCTGCTCGAGGTAGACGCGCTCGCCCCGCGCGTCCCAGCCGAGGACCTGGACGAGCAGCGGTCCGCCGAGGGTCGCGGAGGCGCGCACGGGGGTGAGCAGCGGCAGCAGGACCAGCACGATCGCGATCCGCTTCACAGCCTCACCTCCGCCGGGTTCCGCCCGGCCATCGCGTCCACGAGCGCCCGCGGGATCGCGGACGCGGCGGCGAAGTTGCCACGCGCCGCGAGCAGCGTCCACAGCGCGAACTGCTGGGCGAGGAACGCCGGGCCCCAGGTGAGCCACGCCACGCCGCGGGCGTGGCGCGCGAACAGCCGCGCGTTGGCGCGCAGCCGCTGGTAGACCTTCCACGGGTTCGCGGCGCCGCCGCTGCTCGCGCTCACCTGGTGCCAGAGCCGCGCGGTGGGCACGAACAGCAGCCGGTAGCCGGCCGCGCGCGCGCGCAGCGACCAGTCGGCGTCCTCGGCGTAGATGAAGTAGGCCTCGTCGAGCAGGCCGACCTTCCGCCAGGCCTCGGCGGTCGCGAGCAGGCAGCAGCCCGTCAGGTAGCCGGTCTCCTCGACCGAGCGGTACTGGCCGCGGTCGCGCGCGCGGATCCCGCGGTGCGAGGTGTGCGCGAGCGCGGGCACGCAGCGGCCGCCCGCGTACCAGATCACGTCGGTCGGCGCCGCGTGGTAGACGAGCGGGGCGGCGGCGCCGGCGCCGGGCGACTCCGCGAGCGCGGCGAGCAGCTTCTCGTACAGGCCCGGGTCCGCCTGCACGTCGTTGTTGAGCAGCATCACGGCGTCCGCGCCCTGCTCCAGCGCGCGCTCGATGCCGACGTTGTTGCCGCCGGCGAAGCGGCGGTTCTCGCGCAGCGCGATCAGCTCGGCCCACGGGAAGTCGCGCGCGACCGCGTCGGGCGAGCCGTCGGTGGAGCCGTTGTCCACCACCATCACGTGCGCGCGCCAGCCGGCGGGCACGCGGCAGGCGCGCAGCGAATCGAGCGTCGCGCGCGTGAGCGCGAGCCCGTTCCAGCCCAGCACGATCACCGCGAGCGTCTTCACGCGGGCCTCGCGCCCTCGGCGCGCAGCGCGCGCAGCGCCGCGGCCGACGCCGCGGCCGCGCCCGCCGCCAGGACCAGCGCGGCCAGCGCGAGCGGCAGCGCCGGCAGCCCGGCGTAGCGCGCGTAGAGCCACCACACGTCGATCGCGCGCAGCAGCGCCTGCTGGTCGGCGGCCGGGATGCCGAGCCGCGGGTCCACGGGCCCGCCGGCGCCGAGCCTCGGCAGGTCCCCGCGCAGGTGCGCGGCCGCGTTCTGCGACAGCATGCGCCAGTTCACGGCGATCGGGCTGAAGCGGGGATTGAAGTGGCTCGCCTCCATGAACCGCGGGTCGTCGAGCGGGAGCGTGTAGGGGTAGTCGCCCACCGCCCGCATCTCGGCGCCGAAGTGGATGCCGACCCCGCCGAGCGTCACGAACAGCCCGGCGATCCCCAGCGCCCACGCGACGCGCCGGCGGGCGCGCGTGGCCGCCGACAGCGCGAACGCCA
>CAZIXL010000766.1:0-1963 GCA_964542885.1 uncultured bacterium | reverse complement strand
ATCGGTTCCGGCGGGGTGCTGGGCAAGGGATACCTCAAGGGATCGCAAAAAGCGCTCGCGTTCCTGCCCATGCGCCACACGGACTTCATCTATTCGGTCGTGGGCGAGGAGTTCGGCCTGCTCGGCGCGCTGACGGCGGTGCTACTGTACGCCGTCGTCATCATCCGCGGTTACCGTCTGGCCGCCATCGCACGGGACGGGTTCGCGGGCCTGCTGGTGGTGGGCGTCGTCACGGCGCTCTTCTTCCACGTCATGGTCAACATCCTGATGACGGTGGGCTGGGCCCCGGTCACGGGAGTTCCGCTGCCGTTCCTTTCCTACGGGGGCACCGCGCTGGTCGTGAACTGCGTCCAGATCGGGCTCCTGCAGAACGTGGCGCTGAGGCGCCGGGAGTACTGATGCATCCCGAGCTGCTGCAGTTCGGGCCGTTCCACCTGCGCTCCTTCGGCGCCATGATGGCGATCGCGTTCCTGGTCGGGACGTGGCTCGGCATGCGCGAGGCACGGCGTCTCGGGCTGAACGAGGACCGGTTCGTGAACGTGATCCTCGTCACGCTGGTGGCGGCCGTGATCGGCGCGCGCGGCCTGTACGTGATCGAGCACCTCGCCGAGTTCCGCAGCCAGTGGGGAAGCGTCTTCGCGCTCTGGCAGGGCGGCCTGACGCTGTACGGCGGCGTGGTCGCCGGCACGTTCGGCGGCCTCGTCGCGGCCCGCCGCTTCGGCCTGCCGCGCTGGCTCGTGGCCGACGCGCTCACGCCCTCGCTGGCGCTGGGCACGATGTTCGGGCGCGTGGGCTGCTGGCTCAACGGCTGCTGCTATGGCCACCCGACGACCCTGCCGTGGGGCGTCAAGTTCCCCTACGGCTCGTTCGCCTACCTCGAGTTCGGCGACACGCCGGTGCACCCCTCGCAGCTCTACAACGCCGGCATGGGCCTGCTCCTGTTCGCCGTGTTCTGGGGGTTGCGCAAGCGCGTGCGCGTGCCGGGCGTGCTGTTCTGGAGCTTCGTCGCCGTGTTCTCGCTCGTGCGCATCCCGATCGACATGACGCGCGCCTACGAGACCGACGCGGTGCTGCTGCGGATCGGCGCGATGCCCGTGACGGAGAGCCAGCTCACGAGCCTCGCGCTCGCGCTGTTCTCCGTGCTCATGATCGCCCGCCTGAAGCGCGAAGCCCCGCCCCGCGCGACCGCATGAGCGCGCCGGTCCGGCTCGCGGTGCTCGGCGACCCGCTCGCCTACACGCTCTCGCCGGTGCTGCATCGCGCCGGCTGCGGCGCGCTCGGCGTGGCGTGCGAGTCCGAGGCGCTGCGCACGAGCCCCGCCGAACTGCCCGCGCGGCTCGCCGGCCTGGCCGAACGCGGCTACCTCGGCTGCAACGTCACGCACCCGCTCAAGGAGCCCGCGCTGGACGCGGTGGCGAAGGCCTCGGTCGCGGCCGAGCGCGCGCGCGCGGCGAACACGCTCGGGGTCCGCGGCGGCGGCTGGTACGGCGAGGCCACCGACGGGCCGGGCTTCGTCGCCCTGCTGCGGGCGCTGCGGCTCGAGCCCGCGCGCGAGCGCGTCGTGCTGCTCGGCGCCGGCGGCGCCGCGCGCAGCCTGGCGCTGGCCCTGCAGTGGGCCGGCTGCCGCGAGGTCGTGGTCAGTTCGCGCCGCCCGGCGGACGCCCGGTACGCGTGGGGCGAAGGGCTGGACGAGCGCTTTCTCGGCTGGCGCAGCGACGAGGAACGCGACGCGCTCGCCGAGAGCACGGTGATCGTCAACTGCACGCCGCTGGCCGGCGAGGAGCCGCCCGCGCCGCTCGATCGCGTCGCGCGCACCGCGCTGGTCGTCGACCTCACGTACGGCCCCGAGCCGACGCCATGGGTACGCGAGGCGCGCCGGCAGGGGCTGCAGGCGGTGGACGGGCTCGGGCTGCTGGTGCACCAGGCCCGCCGCTCGCTGTCGCTCTGGCTCGGTCGCGAAGTG
>CAZIXL010000765.1:0-1970 GCA_964542885.1 uncultured bacterium | reverse complement strand
TTCGTCGTCTCCGACCGTGCGAGCTACGCGTACACGGTGACGAATGCGAGTACGGGCGAGTTCCTGCAGGGCGGAAGCGTGGCCGTCGACTCCGACTACCTGCTCACGATCCCGGCCGTGCCCGTGGTCGCGGGCGGCTCGCGCGTGCACGTGCAGGTGGCCTCCCTGCTCGGCGTGGGTGACGCCGCGGCCGGGGGGGGCCTGCGGCTCGCGCTCGGCTCGAACCCGGTGCGCGGTTCCGCGCTGATGTCGGTGGACTGGGCGTCCGCCGGCGACGCGCGCATCGACCTGTTCGACCTCGCGGGGCGCCGGCTGCGCACCCTCTTCGCGGGCCCTGCACGCGGTCCGGCGATCATCGGGCTCGACGCACGCGGCCTGGCTCCCGGCGTCTACCTCGTGCGCGCCAGCCAGGGCACCGACCACGTCTCGCAGCGCGTGGTGGTCGTGAACTGACGCGGCTCCGCGCGGCCCTTCGCCGCGTGCGACCCCGGGGCGCCGGTCCCAGCGACCGGCGCCCCGGCGCGCTTCCGGCCCGGCGTCAGAGTTCGTTGCGGCGGATGATGTGCGCGTACTTCCACGCGCTCGGGCGGATCCGGCGCAACTGCGTGGCGAAGTCCACCTCGACCAGCCCGAAGCGGGCCGCGTAGCCGTCGGCCCACTCGTAGTTGTCGAGCAGCGACCAGTGCAGGTAGCCGACCACGTCCACCCCGTCGGCGATCGCGCGCGCGATCTGCCACAGGTGCATGTAGAGGAACACCCAGCGGTCGTCGTCCTCGCGCGCGGGGACGCCGTTCTCGGTCACGAGGATGGGCAGCTTGAACCGCGCGAACTCGCGCAGGTACTGCGCGAGGCCCTCCGGGTAGACCTCCCAGCCCAGGTCGTTCAGCTTGCCCACGTGCATCCGGTTGTCCAGGTCGCACGTCCCGCCCATCCAGCCCGGCAGGTCGAGTCCGGTGTTGTGCACGAAGTCGCGCGTGTAGTAGTTGATGCCGAGGAAGTCGAGCGTGTGCCCGAACGGCAGTCGCTCCCAGAACACGCCCGGCACGTGCAGCACGCCGCGGTGCAGCGCCTGCACGAACAGGTGGTTGAAGAGGTAGCTGCGCGCGCGCACGGACAGGCGGTCGCGCCAGCGCTTCGGATTGCACGCCGACAGCGCCAGCACGTGCTTGGCGATGCTCACCATGGCGTCGGGGCGCAGGCGGTGGATCACGTCGTACGCCTTCACGTGCGCGCGCACCATGTGGCGGAGCACCACGAACGCCGCCTTCCAGTCCGTCTTGCCGGGCGGCCACTGCCCGATCACCCAGCCCTTGAAGACCTGCACGACCGGCTCGTTGAGCGTGATCCACCAGCGCACGTGCGGGCCCAGATCGCGCACGACGCGCTCGACGTAGCGCACGTACGCGTCCTCCATCGCGCCGCCCTCCCAGCCGCCCTTCGCCGCCATCCAGCGCGGCATCGTGTAGTGGTAGAGCGTCACGATCGGCTCGATGCCCCGCTCGCGCAGGGCCGCGAGCACGTCGCGGTAGTGCGCGATCGCCTCGTCGGACCAGCGTCCCTCCTCGGGCTCGATCCGGCTCCACTCGAGCGAGAAGCGGTGGGCGTTGTGCTCGAGCGCCTGCGCGAGGTCGAAGTCGTCGCGGTAGCGCCGGTAGTGATCGGCGGCGAGCCCCGACGGCGTCGGCACCCTGCCCTGCTGCTCCCAGTCCCACCAGTCGTTCAGGCGTTTGTCGCCCTCGACCTGGTGCGCCGTGGTCGAGGCGCCCCACAGGAAACCACGCGGGAAGCGGAAGTTCGCGCCGTGGATCCCGTAAGCCGGCTGCGTCGCGGCCGCGGGCGCGCCGTCTCCGGCCGGGCGCGCCGGCTCCGCGGCGGCGGCCACGATCCGGGACGCCGGCTCCGCGCCGGCCGCGGGTGAGCCGTCGCCGGCCGGCGACGGCGGCGCGGGCGTGCGGGCGGGTTCCGGGTTC
>CAZIXL010000764.1:0-1975 GCA_964542885.1 uncultured bacterium | reverse complement strand
TTCTTCAACAAGTCGCAGGACGACATCGCGATCCTCAACGACTTCCTCACGGGCAACTCCGCCAACAGCACGGCCCGGCCGCGCGGGCTGATGGTCGGCGGCGACGGATTCGTGCAGAACGAGGACCTGCTGAACGGCCAGAACGCCTCGCATGGGCAGTTCCTGGCGACGAAGCTCGGCGTCTCGCTTCGCAACGGGTCGTACCAGGCCGTGTCGAACAACACGAACAGCTGCGCCGACCTGCTGACGACGAACCTGATCTCGCCGAATGGCGACATCTTCGGCGTCGGCAACAGCTGCGCGTACTCGAACGACCTCCTCCAGCGGAACCCGGCGATCGGCGAAGCCCAGGACGCGATGTACTACCAGAACTCCGGCGTCAACGGCCCGTACGTGGCGTCCGTCTACAAGCCGGCCAACTCCGGGGCGGGCCGCGACTGGGTCGCGTACACGGAAGGCTGGGACATCGAACACCTGTGGACGCGCTACTGCAGCACGTCCGCCGGGCGCATCTTCTACACGTGGAACATGTACAACTTCCTGTTCGCGTCGCTGTGCAGCGTGACCTCGTCGGCGCCCGGCTGGCCCCTCGACGTGCCTTCGGGCCCCGGTGGGACCGCGGTCGTCAACTTCATGAAGGTCGGCAACAGCGTCGTGCGCGCGGGCTCGGCGCGCGTCCAGTTCGGCCTCGCGAGCCCCGACCGCGTCCGCGTGCGGCTCTACGACGTCACCGGGCGACTGGTGCGCACGCTCGCCGACCGATCGTTCGGCGCGGGCGAGTACGACCTGCCGTGGGACGGCGCCGACGACGCTGGCCGGGCCGCGCCGCGGGGCGTCTATTTCGCGCGGCTCGAGTACGCGACGAGCGGCGAGGCGATCAACGGCCGCGTGGTGCTGCTGAAGTAGGTCCGCACGCGAAGGGCCGCACGACGGGCGGGCGGGGAGTCGCCCTGCACGCGCGGCGCGCCACCCCGCACCGCGGCGGCAGTTGCGCATGGGCGAAGCGCTCCGCAGCCCGCGAGCGTGATCGCGCCGCGCCGCGCTCCCCGCGGAGAATCCCCCTCGCGGTTCCGCGTCGCGCGCCTACAATTCCGCCCGACACGTCGGCACCCCAGAGTCGGCGACACGGGTTCCCCCCTGTACGCCATGCGTCCAGCGTGCTGGACGTGCAGTTCTCGACGAACGGCCGCGCACCGTTCGCGCTCGTGGAGGTGTCCGGTGAAGAAGTTCCTGCTCGCCGGCGTGTGCCTCGCATGGACCGCCGCGCTCGCCGCGCCGGCATGGAGCCAGGCGCCCGATTCCGATCCGCAACCCGTCTTCCGGAACGCCGCGTTCATGAAGGAGGTCGGGGCGCTCGCCCGAGGCGGTTTGCGCGTCTCGGCCGGCCCGGATCCCGACACGGTCTACGTCGGCTTCTCGGCGACGGACCACTGGAACGCGGCCACCAACTACTGGAACCTGTGGACCGGCACGCGCCGGCCCGGCGTGAACAATCCCGCCAACGCGATCTGGGACTGGGATCACACCGGCATCCTCGCCGCGCACGGCGTCGGGGATTCGCTGTGCGGCTGGTGGCCCGACCTCGCCCTGTACTCGACGACCGGCGGCTTCACGTTCACCGACGACCTGCGCTCCTGGTGGGCGCAGGAGATGGGCAACACCGCCAACTACGTCATGAACCAGGGCCTGGGCGGCAAGCGCACCTACGGCGTCGTCGGCGTGTGGCACGGCGACGGTGGCGCGAACCAGCCGGGCGGCTCGGGCGTGAGCTGGGCGCCGCTGTCGGGCAACCGTTCGGCGTGGTGCGGCCTGCGGCAGCTGAACGATCACTCGGTGATCGACGCGGTGACGGGCAACCCGTACAACCAGTCGGTGCTCGAGCGCACCGCCGGCGGCACGACGTTCGGTGGCCGGCGCCGCTACCCGGGCTACGCGAACCAGTGGGACCAGATGCTCTACCGCGACCTCGCGGCAC
>CAZIXL010000763.1:0-1980 GCA_964542885.1 uncultured bacterium | reverse complement strand
CTCCTCGGACGGTTCGCGGTTGTGGCCCTGTGCCCCCGGCCCGGCGGGCACATCCGCATCCCGTCCGCGACGTGAACCGACCGGAGGTCCGATCGTGAACCCGCAGCCCACGCAGGTGAATGCCGCGCTCGACCAGTTGTGCGCGAACACCATCCGTTTCCTCGCGGCCGACGGGGTCGAGAAGGCGAACTCCGGGCATCCCGGCATGCCCATGGGCATGGCCGACGTCGCCTACGTGCTGTGGACGCGCGTCATGCGCTGGCAGCCGCAGGATCCCGCGTGGCCCGACCGCGACCGCTTCGTGCTCAGCGCCGGGCACGGCTCGATGCTCCTCTACTCGACGCTGCACCTGGCCGGCTACGACGTCACGATGGACGACCTGCAGCACTTCCGGCAGCTCGGCAGCCGCACGCCGGGGCATCCCGAGCACGGCAGGACCGCCGGCGTCGAGACCACCACCGGGCCGCTCGGCCAGGGCCTCGGCAACGCCGTGGGCCTGGCGCTCGCCGGCAAGATGGCCGCCGCGCGCTTCGCCACGCCCGCGTTCTCGCCCGTCAGCTGGCGCGTGTTCGGCATCTGCGGCGACGGCGACCTGATGGAGGGCATCTCGCACGAGGCCGCCTCGCTCGCCGGCCACCTCGGGCTCGGCAACCTCGTGTTCGTGTACGACGACAACCACATCACGATCGAGGGCGACACCGCGCTCGCGTTCAGCGAGGACGTCGGGCGCCGCTTCGAGGCCTACGGCTGGCAGGTGCTGCGCGCGAATCCCTACGACCACGCCGACCTCGCGCGCGCGTTCGACGCGGCCGTTGCCGAGACGGCGCGGCCGAGCCTCGTCATCACCCGCGGCCACATCGGCTACGGCGCGCCGCACAAGCAGGACACCTCGCACGCCCACGGCGAGCCGCTCGGCGCCGAGGAGCTGGCCGGCGCCAAGCAGGCGCTCGGCTGGCCCGTATCGCCGTCCTTCCTCGTGCCGCCCGAGGTGCGCGAGCGTTTCGCGGCGCGCGCCGCCGAGCTGCGCACCGGCTACGACGCCTGGCAGAAGGGCCTCGCGGCGTGGCGCGCCGCGAACCCCGACCGGGCCGCGTCGTGGGACGCGATCGAAGGCCGCCGAGTGCCCGCCGATCTCTTCGAGCAGCTGTGCGCCGCGGCTCCGAAGGGCGCCGCCGCGACGCGCGCGCACGGCAACGCGGTGCTGCAGAAGGCCGCCGCGCTCGTGCCCGGCCTGGTCGGCGGCAGCGCCGACCTCGAGCCCAGCACGAAGACGCGCATCAAGGACTCGGGCAGCGTGAAGCGCGGCGACTTCGCCGGGCGCAACCTGCACTTCGGCATCCGCGAGCACGCGATGGGCGCGATGCTCAACGGCATCGCGCTCGCCTCGGGCTGGGTGCCCTACGGCTCGTCGTTCCTCGTCTTCACCGACTACGCCCGACCGAGCCTGCGCCTCGCCGCGCTCACGAAGCTGCCGGTGATCTGGGTGTTCACCCACGACAGCATCTTCGTCGGCGAGGACGGGCCCACGCACCAGCCGGTCGAGCACCTGGCGGCACTGCGCGCGATCCCGAACGTGCTCGTCGTGCGCCCGGCCGACGGGCTCGAGACCGCGGCGGCCTGGGCCATGGCGATCGAACGGCGCGACGGGCCCACGCTGATCGCGCTCTCGCGCCAGTCGACGCCCGAGCTGGCGCGCCCCGCGTCGTTCGCGCCGGCCGACCTGCGCCGCGGCGGCTACGTGCTGCGCGAGGCCGCGGGCACGGACGCGGTCACGATCGTGGCGACGGGCTCCGAGGTCGGCGTCGCGGTGGACGCGGCCGAACGGCTCGGCACCGCGGGGCTCGGCGCGCGCGTGGTGAGCATGCCGGCGCCCACGCGCTTCCTCGCGCAGGACGCCGCCTGGCGCGACCGCGTGCTGCCGCCCGGCGGGCGCCGCGTGAGCCTCGAAGCCGGCGTCACGTTCGGCTGGCGCGAGGTGAT
>CAZIXL010000762.1:0-1980 GCA_964542885.1 uncultured bacterium | reverse complement strand
CGCGGGGCTGCGGGCGCCCCCGGCGCCGATCGCGCGGGTGCGAGCGCCGCCGGCGCCGATCGCGCGGGTGCGAGCGCCGCCGGCGCCCTGGCGGCGGGAGGGACGCCGGCCGCTTGAAGACCCGCACGCTCGATCGCTGCCTCGCCTGCGGCCACGCGGGCGCGCTCGCGCCGCTGGCGATGGTGTACGCGTGGCGCGACGTCGAGTTCCCGGGCGCGGAGTGCCCGCGGTGCGGGATGCGCTTCCTGCGCGTCCAGCCCGAGGGCGAGTCGCTCGCCGCCATGTACTCGGCCGAGTACTTCGAGACGGACTTCCGCTGCGGGCGCAGCGACACGCACTCCTTCGACGAGGCCGCGTTCCGCGCCGAGAACGCGGGGCTGCTCGAGCGCTTCGAGCGCTTCCGCGGCGGGGGCCGGCTGCTCGAGGTGGGCTGCGCCTCCGGCTGGCTGCTCAAGCACGCGGCCGAACGCGGCTGGCAGGTGACGGGCGTCGAGCTCTCGCCCGAGGCCGTCGCGCACGCGCGCGGGCTGGGCCTGGACGTGCGCCAGGGGACGCTCGGCGACGCGGCGCTCCCGGAAGCGGCGTTCGACCTGGTCTTCATGGGCGACGTGCTCGAGCACGTGCCCGACTGCCGCGAGACCGCGGCGCAGGTGGCGGCGCGGCTCGCGCCGGGCGGCCACTTCTTCCTGCGGGGCCCGATCACCACCCACTCGCTCGCCCGCGGGCTGGCGCTCGGCGCGTATCGCGCGCTCGGCCGCCGGATCGTGCTGCGCGAGCCGCCCTACCACCTGTGGGAGTTCACGCCGCGCTCGCTGCGCGGGTTGCTCGCGCGGGTGGGGCTCGAGACCGTCGTGCTCGAGCAGGCCAAGATCCCGCCCGGCCGCGCGCACGGGAAGAAGAGCGGCGCGCAACGCGCGGTGATGGCCGCGCTCGACGCGGTCAACGTGCCGATCACTCGCGCGCTGGGCGCGCTCGGTGACCGCGTGGTCGTGATCGCGCGCCGGCCCGCGTAGCGCGGTTCGCGCCCGCCGCGCGGCCGTCCCGCTTCGCGCTTGCCCCGCGGCGGCCCCGGCCCGAATCTGGGCGCGGGCCGCACGCGAGCACCCGGGTCCCGCCCGGCTCGTGGAGGTCCACCGTGCTCACACCCGCCTTCCGCCCGCGCCGGCCGCCGCTCGCCGCCGCGTGCGCCGCGCTGCTCCTCGCTGCGCCGACCGCCGCGGAAGTCCCCGCCGACTCGCTCGCGACGGTACGGCCGCCCGTGCGGCTGCTCGTCGAGCCCGCCGCGCCGTGCGCGCGCGACTCGCTGACCCTCGTCGCGCTCAACCCCTGCCGGCCCTGCTACGAGATCGTGTCGCTCGCGCTCGCCGGCGACGGCCGGCTGCTGCTCGAGTTCACGCAGACCGTTCCCGCCGCGTGCGCGGCCACGCCGTGCACGCCCGCACGCCGCAGCCTCGGCCTCGGGCGCTTTCCCGCCGGGCGGCACGCGCTCGACGTGGAGGTCGTCTGGCACCTGCCGCCCGACTCGGTGAGCGCCACGGGGGGCGTGCGCTTCCTGCGCGCGTCGGTCGGCTTCGAGGTCGGGCGCTGTGGTCGCGCGCCCGCGCGCCGCGACAGTGCGGCCGCGCCCGGTTTCAGCGCCGGCCCGCGCGCGGCGCGACCGGCCGCACGGTGACGCGCAGCGAATCGGCCGCGAGCGGGCGCGCGGTGCGGAAGTTCCATGCGCGCCAGACCGGACCGTCGTCCACCTCGGTCCGGCGGCCGCTCGCGCGCACCTCGTAGCGCGCGGGTGCGTGCACGAGGAGCGACCAGCGGGTCGGCGGCGTTTCCGGCCACGCGGGGTAGTCGAGCCCGGCCCCGCCTGCGAGCCGGGCGAGCGCGCGCGCGGGATCGCGCGTCATGCCCGGCGCGCGCTCGGACCACGCACCGACGAAGGAAACGTTCAGCCATCCCGGACCGGGCTGCACCGGAGTGGACGCCTCG
>CAZIXL010000761.1:0-1987 GCA_964542885.1 uncultured bacterium | reverse complement strand
CTGGGCGGCGAGCGCGGCGCCGAACGCGCCGCCGGGTGGCGTCTCGGCGCCGGCGCGCAGCGTCGTCGCGCGCTGGTCGGCGTGCGCGGCGCCCGCGTCGTGCCGGTCGCGCCGCAGCGTGACGCCGGCCGAGAGCCGCCACGGCGGCTTCGTGCCCGAGGCGAGGTCGGCGGCGATCTCGTCGGCCAGGTCGCGCACGGCGGCGCTGTCGGCCGCGGTCCGTCGCTCGTCGCGCTCGATCCGCAGCGCCGGCGCGAGCAGCGCGCCCGCACGGCGCGCCTCGGCGAGCCAGCGCCGCCGCCCGCCGTCGCCGAAGCGGCGGCCGGCCTGCGTGCCGTCGGCGTCCACCAGCAGCGCGTGGGTCGCGAACGCGCCGGTGCCGGTCCACTCGGCGCGCCGGCGCGTGCCCGCGTAGCCGTCCGGCGTCGTGAGCCGGCTCAGCTCCGCGCGCAACTCCGCGCCCTGGCGCGGCCGCCACCAGGCCGCGCCGTCGGTGCGCCGCTGGTGGTCGAGGTCCGCCCCGGCGGCCAGCCCCCAGTCCTCCTCGGCGAAGGCCCGCTCGAGCCGCGAGAACGGCGTGAAGCGGCGCTCGACCGAGCGCGCGCCGAGCGAGGCGCCGGTGCGCCCGGGCAGCGGCCCCGCCCGGCCCTCGATCGCGAGCGACACGCGCCCGGCGGCCCCGGTGTTGTCGCCGTCGCCGAGCGCCGAGAACGTGTTGCGGTCGAAGCGCGAGCCCGCGCCCTCGGCCTCGAGCGTCAACGCGCCGAACGAGGCGGCGCCGCCGAGCGTCACGAGCTGGTGCGACTCCGGCAGCGGCAGCGTGCGGCCGACCCGGAAGTTGCCACGGCCGCTGCCCACCCAGCGGTACGCCGTGCGGCCGGCGACGATGGCCGAGTCGGCGTAGTCGCCGGCGCCGTCGGACGTGCGCGTGAAGCGCACGGTGAACTCGCCGGCGTCCGGCCCCGCCCAGCGGTAGACGAGCGTGTCGCCGGTGACGCGCACCGTGTCGTAGTCGCCGCCGCCGCCCGTGACCGCGATCCCCACCGCGAGCGCCGCCGAGTCGCCCGCCGCCGCGAGCGCGAGCCGGTCCTGCGCGTCGAGCACGGTGTCGAGCGGGCGGCCGCCGTCGTCGCTCTCGGTGATCGCGGTCGCGAACAGCTTGACGGGGCCGCGGTCCCACCCGGTCGACGCCGCGGCGAGGTTCCGCCGGTAGCGCGTGACGGCCACCTGGTACTCGACCGTGACGCGCGAGGCCGAGGTGATGGGCCGCCGGTTCGTGAACGTGACCCGGCCGCGCTCGTAGTCGACCGAGTAGTCGGCGCTCTCGCCGCGCGTCATGCGTTCGCCGTCGACCGTCACGATCTCGCTGCCGGCGACGACGCCCGTGCCGGTGTTGCCGTCGCGGTCCGGCAGCGCGTACGGGCCCTGCAGCCCGTCGGTGCCGTTGAACTGGATGCGCTGGTACTCGCCCTGCGCGCTCGCGGCCGCCACGGAGGCGCGGAAGTCCTCGCCCGTCCACTCGCCCTGCACGCCCTGCACGCGCCGGTCGAGCCGGGCGAACGCGCCCCGGTCGAGCGCGATCGGCACGTCGCCGAGCGACGCGCGGCCGCGGCGCGACTTGAGCTCGACGAGCACGCGGTCGAGCGACTGCAGATCCTGCGTCGCGCCGCCCGCGGTGAGCGGCGTGTTGCGGTCGGTGAGCACGCCCGTCAGCTCGACGCCCGGCGCCACCTGCCCGCTGATCGCGAGGTCGAGCGACTGGCGGAGCGCGGCGTCCTGCGACGAGCCGAAGTCCACGGCCACCGTCTTGTTGCCGGTCACGGCGATCGACGTCCCGAGCGGCGCGCCCCCCCCGTCGCGGCCGGTCGACGGCCGCGGGGTCGCCGCGGCGGCCGAGTCGGCGCCCGCGGGCACGTCGGGCGCGGCCGGGGCCGCACGGTAGACCTGCGGCTGGTACTCGAGCGGCGGCGGCGCGACCAGCCAGCAC
>CAZIXL010000760.1:0-1989 GCA_964542885.1 uncultured bacterium | reverse complement strand
GCGCCCCCTCTTCTAATTGTCGCGGCCGACCGCGCGGGCCCGGCTCACTCGAACGCGAGCCGCAGCTCCGGCACGACCGCGTCGGGCACCGCGGCGCTCGCGCCCGGGTGGAACACCCACTGCACGCCGGGCGTGAGCGCGAAGCGCCCGCCGAGCCGCACCCGGTAGATCGCCTCGAGCACGCGCTCGTGGTCGGGCCGCTCGGCCGGCGCCGCGCCGGCGTCCAGGGCCGCGAGCACGGCGGCCGGGCTGACCTCCGCGTTCACCAGCGCCAGCCCGAGCACGTCGGCGTCGCGGCCCGGCAGCGGCCCGGTCCACGTCGCGCCGAAGTCGCCCACGCGCCAGAACTCGCTGCGGTCGGCGGGCGCGATAGCGAGCCGGCCCCAGGCCGAGAGGCCCTGGCCGCGGTCGGCGCGCTCGCTCCACAGGCGCTGCTCGAGCACCGCGTACGCCCCGTGGTTGCCGTGGTGCACCGCGGGGACGTTTCCGCTCGCCGCGATCGGCGCCCCGGCGGCGTCGTGGCGCAGGTCCTCGAAGTCGGCGCTGTGGTGCCACGCGCCCAGCCGGAACCCGCCGTGCGCGCCGGGATCGTCCGCGTGCCATGCGCGGGACAGTTCGGCGAGCGCGAAGCGGCCCTGCGCGGGGTCGAGGTCGAAGTGCAGGCCGTGCTCGTTGATCCGCGACTCGCCGGCGCGGCTGTCGAAGGAATCGCCGTCCCAGAGCCCCGCGAGCAGCTTCCAGCCCGCGGCCGGACGCACGGCCGCGCGCGCGCCGAGCGCGGGCGACCAGTAGATCGGCCCGCCGTTCACGACGTTCGCGGCGATCCCGGCACTCCAGCCGAAACCGCTGTTGGTGAACAGCGCCCCGCCCTCGCTGCCGCCGAACTCGCCGTCGGCGGCGAGGACGCCCGCGCGCAGGCCGAGGCGTCCCGCCGCCCACTCGCGCTCGAGCCACGCCTCGTAGAGCCGGATGCTGTCGAAGCCGTCGAGGTTGCTCACGACCAGCGCGTCGCCCACGTACTCCCACGTCGCGCTCCGGCCGCGGATCCACGCGACGCTCGCGTGCGCCTGCACGCCCTGCAGGCCGGCGAGCCGGCCCAGGTCCGCGTCGGCCTCGAGGTTGCCGAGCGTGTTGAGCATGCCGCCGCGCCCGATGCCGCCCGCGACGTTGCCGATCCACAGCGCGGTCGCGTTCATCCCCACGGTCACGCCGTGGGCGGCGAGCGCGGCGGCGGTCCCCCGCGTGCCGGTGTCCGCGTGGGCGACCGTCGGCGCCGCCGCCAGCAGCGCCCCGGCGATCACGACTCGAACGTTCATCGGTTCCCTCCCGGGTGTCGCGACCACGCGGGCCGCCGTTCGCCCGCGGCCACCGCGGCGCCCGCCCGGGCGCCCGCGGCGACGACCGCGGCGTCGCCCTCCAGCCGGAACGCGCCCACCAGCCGGCCCAGCTCGCCCGCCCGCCCCGACAGGTTCGACGCCGTCGCGGTCAGGTCCCCGGTCTGCGCCGCGTTCGACTGCGTGACCTCGTCCATCCGCCCGACCGCGCGGTTCACCTCCTCGATGCCCGCCGACTGCTCGCGCGAGGCCGCGGCGATCTCGGAGACGACGTCGGAGACGCGCCGAAACGCGGCCACGATCTCCTCGAGCGCCGCCCCCGAGCCGTTCACGAGCGAGGCGCCCGACTCCACGCGCTGCACCGAGTCCTCGATCAGGCCCTTCACCTCCCGCGCCGCCGCCGCCGAGCGCTGCGCGAGGTTGCGCACCTCGGTGGCCACGACCGCGAAGCCGCGCCCCTGCTCGCCCGCGCGGGCGGCCTCGACGGCCGCGTTGAGCGCCAGCAGGTTCGTCTGGAACGCGATGCCGTCGATCGTCGCCACGATGTCGGCGATGCGCTTCGACGAATCGTGGATGCCCGACATGGCCGCGACCGCGTCCTTCACGATCGTGCCGCCCTTCTCGGCCACTTCGCGGGCGCCGGCCGAGAGCCGGC
>CAZIXL010000759.1:0-1990 GCA_964542885.1 uncultured bacterium | reverse complement strand
CACGTGCGCGCGATCCTGTTCAACATCTTCGGCGGCATCACGCGCTGCGACGACGTCGCCAACGGCATCGTGACCTCGCTCAAGGAGTCGCCGCTGCCCGTGCCGCTGGTCATCCGGCTCACGGGCACGAACGAGGAGAAGGCGCGCCAGATCCTGTCGGACTTCGGGCTCGGCGCGACCACCAGCATGGACGAGGCGGTCCAGATGGTGATCGCCCGCGCGCAGGAGGTGAACGCGTGAGCGTCCTCATCGACAAGAACACCCGCCTGATCGTCCAGGGCATCACGGGCCGCGACGGCGCCTTCCACACCCAGCAGATGATCGCCTACGGCACGAAGGTCGTGGGAGGCGTCACGCCCGGCAAGGGCGGCGAGACCGTGCACGGCGTGCCGGTCTTCGACTCGGTCGCCGAGGCCGTCGAGAAGACGAAGGCGAACACGTCGGTCATCTACGTGCCCGCCGCGTTCGCGGCCGACGCGATCCACGAGGCCGCGGACGCAGGTCTCGCGCTGGTCGTGTGCATCACCGAGGGGCTGCCGGTGCGCGACACGCTCGGCGCCTTCCACAAGGTGCTGGCGCTGCGCGGCGCGAACAACCCGCTGGGCAAGCCGCGGCTGCTCGGGCCGAACTGCCCCGGCCTCATCACGCCGGGCCAGGCCAAGGTCGGCATCCTGCCGGGGCAGATCGTGACCCCCGGCCCGGTCGGCGTCGTGTCGAAGAGCGGCACGCTCACGTACGAGGTCGTGAAGCAGCTCACCGACCGCGGCCTTGGCCAGACGACGTGCATCGGCATCGGCGGCGACCCCGTGATCGGCACGGACTTCATCGACGCGCTGACCCTGTTCGAGGCCGACCCGAAGACCGAAGGCATCGTGCTCATGGGCGAGATCGGCGGCAACGCCGAGGAACAGGCCGCCGAGTTCATCCGCAAGCGGGTGAGCAAGCCGGTGGTCGCGTTCGTCGCCGGGCAGACGGCGCCCCCGGGCAAGCGCATGGGGCACGCGGGCGCGATCATCTCGGGCGGCACGGGCACGGCGGCCGAAAAAATGGCGGCGTTCGAGGCGGCGGGCGTGCCGGTGGCGCGCATCCCCTCCGAGATTCCGGGCCTGATGGCGGAGCTGCTCGGCCGCCGGCGCGCCCGCCGCAAGAACGGCGCGGCCAGGGCGAAGCCGGCGCCGAAGAAGGCGGCTCCAAAGAAGGCCGCCCCGAAGAAGGCGGCGAAGCCGGCCCGCAAGGCGGCGAACAAGAAGTAGGGCCGCCGGCGACGGCGGCGGCGCCCCACCCGCGGGGCGCGTGCACGACACCCCCGCGCGGCCGGCCGGCCGCGCGGCCGCAGGACCACGAGCCGCCCCCCACGGCGGCCCTGAAGGAGAGAGTTCGATGGCGCTGGAGCGCACCCTGTTCATCGTCAAACCCGACGCCACCGAGCGGAATCTCGTGGGCAAGATCCTCGCCCACGTCGAGGAGAAGGGCTTCCGCATCGTCGAGGCGCGGTTCGCGCGCCTGACACGCGAGCAGTGCCAGGAGTTCTACGCCGAGCATCTCGGCAAGCCGTTCTTCAACGATCTCGTGGACTTCATGACCTCGGGGCCCGTGATGCTCTGCTGCCTCGAGCGCGAGAACGCGGTCGGCTTCCTGCGCGAGACCATCGGCGCGACGGACCCGGCCCAGGCGGCCGAGGGCACCGTGCGCAAGCTCTACGCGAAGTCCAAGGCCTACAACTCCGTCCACGCCTCCGACAGCCTGGCCTCGGCCGAGCGCGAGGTGAAGCTGTTCTTCGGCGTCGCCGCCCTCTCGCACTGACGTTCGCGCGGCCGGCCGGGCGCGATCCGCTCGGCCGGCCGCTTTCTTTCCGGTCACCCCGGGCGCACACGAAGTCCTTCATTCCGGCCCCCGTCGCGAGTCGCCGGCGGGGCCGATCGCGGGGCTCCGGCGAGCGGCCTGACGCCGGTCCCGGCAGCGCCGAGGCTGGACGAAAGCGAAGGGCCTG
>CAZIXL010000758.1:0-1991 GCA_964542885.1 uncultured bacterium | reverse complement strand
GCATCCGGCTGTTAACCGGAGGGTTGTAGGTTCGAATCCTACCCGAGGAGCCAGCTTCCACGAGCCCCCGTACCCCATCGGTGCGGGGGCTTCGTGCTGCGCCGCCGGTCGCGGTTTCCGCGCCGGCCTTCGCCGCGCTAACCTGCGCGCATGTACCTGACCTCGATCGGCGCGCTCCTCGCCCTGCTCGGCGTCGCGGCGGGCGCCTTCGGCGCCCATGCGCTTCGCGGGCACCTCGAGCCCTCCCGGCTGCAGGTGTTCGAGACGGCCGTGCGCTACCAGCTCGTGCACGCGCTCGCGCTGGTCTTCGCCGGCGCCCTCCGCGGCGCGGCTCCGCGCCCGGGTACCGTCGCGGCGGGCGTGCTCTTCCTCGCGGGGGTCGCGCTCTTCTCGGGCAGCCTGTACCTTCTGGTGCTCACCGGAGTCACGGCATGGGGCGCGGTCACGCCGTTCGGCGGCGTGAGCTTCATGGCTGGCTGGCTCGTCCTCGCCCGGGCATGGTGGCCGGCGAGACAAAACTGAATTGGTACTGGTGCCGGCCTGCGCGTGCGGCATGATGCGCAGCGACCCACGCCGCCCCCCACGGCGCCACACGCCCCGAGCGCGATTCGCGCGCGGGCGTCTCGCTGACGATCGGAAGGGCTGAGCGTGCACGAGCGCGAAGTGTCGCCATCGGTCGGACCCCGCCCCGGGGCGGGGGACCGCGAAGCGTGGGGCCGCCTGGCGACGTCGGTGGGGCTCGTGGTCTGGGAGTCCGAGCTCTCGAGCGCCGACCTGACGTGGGTCTCCGAAGGTGTCGAGGCGCTGATCGGCTGTCGCCCGCAGGACTGGCGCGACCTCGATTTCCGCCTGCGCCGTGTCCATCCGGAGGACCGCGCATGGGTGGAGGAGCACTGGAGCCGGCAGCGGGCCCGCGGCGAGGACCACACGATCGAATACCGCGTGCTCGCGCTCGATGGCCGCACGATCTGGCTGCGCGAGCAGGCGCGCCTCGTCCGGACCGAGGCCGGGCTTCCGGCGGGCCTGCGCGGCATCCTCGTGGACGTGACCCCGGCGCACGCGGTGGACGCCGCCGCGCCGGGCGCCGGCTTCCGCCACTCGCTGCTCGACGCGATCACGGCCTGGGTGGCCATGCTCGACGCCGACGGCCGGATCATCGGGCTCAACCGGGCCGCGGAGTCCGGACTCGGACGGCCCGAGCACGAGGTGGCGGGCCAGGCCTTCGCCGACGTCTTCGCGCTCGCCGGGCGCCGCACCGCGACCGACGCCGCGATCGCCGCGGCGGCTTCGGGCCGCCGGTCGCCCGCCCTCCAGCTGGAGTGGTTCCCGGCGTCGGGCGGCGAGCGCATCCTGGAGTGGACCCTCGTTCCGATCTGGGGCGAGGGGGACCGGCCGGTCCTCATGGCCACCGGCGTCGACTCCACCGAGCGCCGGCGCGCGGCGCGGGAGCGCGGCGACCTCGAGGCGGCGCGACCCGACGCGCGGCACGTCGCGTTCGTGCGCGAAGTCGGCCGCATCGCACACGACTACAACAACGCGCTCATGGCGCTCCTCGGGTTCGGCGAACTGCTCGCCACGAGTCCGCTCGACGAGGCCACGGCGCGCACCGCCCTGGACGTGCGCGAGTCCGCCGAACGCATCGCCTCGATCACGACCCGCCTGCGCGCGCTCGTCGATGCCGCGACGGGTGCGGGCGAAGAGGAAGCGCCGCCGAATCCGGCGGCGGGCGCGCGCCCCGGGCTCGTACTGCTGGCCGAGGACGAGCCCATGGTGCGGAGCATCATGGTGCAGTCGCTGCGCCGCGACGGCTGGCGCGTGATCGACGCGCCCTCGGGCGCCGAGGCGCTGCAGCGCGCGCGCGAGGCGGCGGAGCCGCCGGACCTGCTCGTGACCGACGTGGTCATGCCGGGCATGGACGGGCGGGAGCTCGCCGCGCTCGGGCCGCGTTCCGCGCCTGGCCGGCACGCGCGACGGCCTGCCGCTGCTCGCCG